>NZ_LFCS01000035.1:0-674 GCF_001887375.1 Aeromonas sp. SCS5 | reverse complement strand
GGGTCCTGCTTGTAGCGGCCCGGGTAGTCGAAGTGCTGGTAGGTATCGCGCTGATGCTCAAGCTCAGCGCCCTGCTTTTTATGGGAGAGGCCATAGGCCGGGGTCTTGAAGCTGTAGTCCTTGAGCTCCACATCAGAAGGGCGCACCGCCTCGCGGTAGTGGAACTGACGCACGTAAGGGCCTTGTTCCAGCGAGCGGTTGCCGAGGTTGAAGAAAAGCTCGGGGCCTTGAGTCAATGCTGCCGCGTCGTCGGCAAATACAATGCGGTGTTTGCCTGCTTCAAACTCGTGGAAGTAGAACAAGCCCTCTTCGGCTGCGAGGCGGTTCACAAAGTCGAGGTCGGTCTCGCGGTACTGGACGCAGTATTCGCGCTGGGCATGTTCATTCTTGAGCGCAAAGGCGTAGTCGGTAATGCCGTGCTCTTGCAGCAGGATACTGAGGATTTCGTCAGGCTTTTGCGCCTGAAAAATGCGAGAGTTCTGGCGCAAACCAAGTCGCCACAAGGCGGGTTTCACCTCAATGCGGTAACGGGTACGGCGAAAGCCGCTGTCCCCTTGGGCAAACTCGCTCACTACCCCGCCCACCCGGCGTTGCAGCTCGCCGTTGTACCACACCATGAGCTCGCAGGGCTGGTCCAGCACGGCACCAAAGTCGACATCGGGCTGGCTGCTGGC
>NZ_LFCS01000034.1:0-680 GCF_001887375.1 Aeromonas sp. SCS5 | reverse complement strand
CTGGATGAGGGGGACCTCACCGGCAGCAACAGTCTGAGTCAAACCGGTCACTTCGACGTGCAGGCAGGGTCGGATCGGGTGGTCGAGGTGGCGTTTGCCGAGGGCAGTCAGCAACCGGCGCTCACAGCCCTCGGCCAGAGTGTCAAATACGAACTGCTTGATGGGGATCCCGCCATCCCGGGTAGTCAGCTGCTCAAGGGCTATGTCGAGGTCAACGGCCAGCGCGTCGAGGTGTTTGAGGTGCGGCTGGTTGGCACGCTGGATCAGGCGGGCAAGAACGGTTTTGACTATCAGGTGACCCTCTATCAGGGGATCCATCAGGGCGCCAACGCCGTGACCGAGCTGCCCATCAAGGTGATCGTCAACGACTACGACAAGGCGGGCGGCAACAACGATAGTACCAGCGGCACCCTCAATATCCAGATTGGGGAAGGGGATAAACCGACCTTGACTCTGACTGGTGTAACCCTCAGCGAAGGGCGTTTCGATGGTGCCAACTCTGCCGTGGATGACCAGCAGGCGAGCGGCAAGATCATCATCAAAGCTGACTCGGATCCTGTGACCGATGTGCGACTGACGCTCTCCGGTCAGGTTATGGATGCCAGCGGCAAGCCCATTACCCACAATGGCGAAGCCTTGACCTGGAAAGCGGTTGGCACGGATGGTCACACCTTCCAGGC
>NZ_LFCS01000033.1:0-710 GCF_001887375.1 Aeromonas sp. SCS5 | reverse complement strand
GTCTGCTCCTGCTGCCAGTTGCTATCTTCGGTGAAAGTGAGGGAGACAGGATCGACCTGTGGCAAGGCACCATCGGTAATGGTGATATTGAGGGTGCCGAGGTTGCTCTTGTCGCCGTCAAAATCGGAGCCCTGTACCTTCAGGCCAAAGTTGAGGCTGTTGGTCGCTTCCGGCTCGTCAAACACGCCGGTCAGGGCGACGCTGTACTTGCCATCCAGCTCGATGGCGACGGTAAGGATCGTATTGCCCTGCCAATCCTTGACGGTCAGCTGGTTGCCCTGCACCTCATAACTGGTGGGACGCCCCTGGCTGGTGAGCCCAGCGAGCGCTGGTTGGCTCGCCTCAAAGTTGAGGGAGACCAGACGATCGCTACCCACCGTGACCGGCAGTTGACCATCGATGCGCTGGTTGCCCCCTTCTTGCAGCGAAACGCCCTTGTCCAAACCGAGTTCGGGGTCAAGGCTGTCCGTCACCGTGATGGTGGTTGAGCCCTGGCTCTGGCTGCCATCGCTGTCGGTTACCTTGATTGGCAAGGTCAGGTTGAGATTGTCATCCGCCCCGTGATCCAGGTTGGTATGCACCGTTACCTGATAGTCGATGGTTGCAGTGGTATGAGCGGCAATGCTGGCGGGCACAGTGGGGATGGATACCGTCATCACAACCAGACCAGAGCTGGTCACTGCCTGGAAGGTGTGACCATCCGTGCCAAC
>NZ_LFCS01000004.1:0-148751 GCF_001887375.1 Aeromonas sp. SCS5 | reverse complement strand
CATTAACACCAACACGTCATCACTGAACGCCCAGCGTAATTTGATGAATACCACCAAGTCTCTGGATACCTCGTACACCCGTCTGGCATCCGGTTTGCGCATCAACAGCGCAAAAGATGATGCTGCGGGTTTGCAGATTTCCAACCGTCTGACCTCCCAGATCAACGGTCTGGATCAGGGTAACCGTAACGCCAACGACGGTATCTCTCTGGCACAAACGGCAGAAGGGGCGATGGATGAAGTGACCGGTATGCTGCAGCGCATGCGTACCTTGGCGCAACAGTCTGCCAACGGCTCAAACTCAGCCAAGGATCGTGAAGCGCTGCAAAAAGAGGTTGATCAGCTGGGTGCTGAAATCAACCGGATTTCCAAAGATACCAGCTTTGCTGGCACCAAATTACTTGATGGGACTTTTTCTGGCAGCTTCCAGGTCGGTGCTGATGCCAACCAGACCATCAGTTTCAGTTTGACCCAAGCAAACGGTTTCAGTATTTCTGGTATTGCTGCTGCGGCAAACACAACAGTGGATGTTGGTACTGTTATAGGTACAGCTATCAACGTGACAGCTATCTTTGTCGCAGGTAGTTCTATCAGCATCAGTACCCAAAATGGTGCACAGCAAGTGTTAGCAGCTGCTGATGCTATGCTCGGAGTCGTCGATAGCAAGCGAGCCGAGCTAGGTGCAGTGCAAAACCGCTTGGATTCTACCATTCGTAACCAGGCCAATATCTCGGAAAACGTCAGTGCTGCACGCTCTCGTATCCGTGATGCGGACTTCGCAACCGAAACAGCCAACATGACCAAGCAGAATATTCTGCAACAGGCTGCATCCAGTGTCTTGGCTCAGGCTAACCAGAGACCGCAGTCTGCTCTTTCCCTGCTCGGGTAATGAGTGGACCAGGCTGACTAAGATGGGAGAGATAAGATGGCAACCGAAATAGGCAACCTGTCATCTGCCAATGGCGCTTCCTTACAGCTAAGTGACAAGAGCGGCCAAGTGGCCGCTCAACTGCTTTCTGGCACGGTAGAGGATGCCGGGACTGTACAGCAGAAAAGTCAGGAGCAGGCAAAGGAAACTGAGCTTCAACAAGTGCAGAGCCAGGCAGATGTTGAAAAACAGGTACAAAACTTGCAGGAATTTGGCAAATTGCAAGGGTGGACCGTTAATTTCAGCATGGAGCAGGAGTCTGGCCAGATGGTAATAAAGGTAATGGACTCTGATACCCGCTCGGTGATCCGCCAGATCCCTACGGAAGAGTTGATTGCTATCCACAAGCGGATCCAGGCGTTGCAGCAAGGTGAAGCAGGGGCGAACCCCAAACGCGGATTGTTGTTTGATAGCGAGATTTGAATCGAATTGATGAGGAGAAGATAACATGGCCATTACTTCTGCCGGGGCGGGCTCTCAGCTGGATCTCGAGAGCGTTATTGCCTCTAGCGTGGCTGCCAAGAAGGCTCAACTACAGAAGCCCATAGTCACCAAGCAAAACAGCACCCAGATCAGCATATCAGGTATAGGCCAGTTGAAGTCATCTCTCACCGCATTCACCGATATTCTCGATACCTTGAGCAAACCTGGGGCCTTCAACAAGCGAGCCGTTACTATCACCCAGGATAAAGATAATCCAGTGATGAAGGTGGAGAGTAAAAGTGGTGGCTCCAATGGCCAGTACAACATTACCGTCAATAAATTGGCTACTACTAGCCGTGTTGAAGGTGAATTTGCCAGTTCGACCACCCCACTTGTGACTCAAGACGGTCAATTAACTTTTAAAGCTGGTACCAAGGAGTTCAAAGTTGATGTCAAAGCAGGGGATACTCTGCAAGACATTCGTAAAAGTATCAATAGTAATGGCGATAACTTCGGTCTTAGTGCAAATATCGTCAATACGGCAGATGGTAAGGCAAAATTTGTTATTGACTCCGGTATATCTGGAGATGGCAAAGATTTGGTGATCACTGGCAATAATTCTGAGCTGGATATCTTTGCTACAGGTGCGGCAGGTTCGGTGATGAGCCAGAAGCAAGCTGCTAGTAGTGCTGAGATTACTGTTGATGGTAATACACTTAAAAGTGATACCAATGTATTTGACGACTCTATTCAGGATTTGAAATTAACGGTTTTGCGTGTATCCGATAAAGAAAGTGATGGCACGACTCTGAAATCCAACAAGGTTGCGATAACAACAGATAAAACTGCAATTCAGGATATGGTCAAGCAGTTTATTGATGGTTATAACGCACTGCAAGATAAAATGGATGCGCTGGGCAAGCGCAATAGTATCGTTGGCGGAGTTAGACAAGATGATGGTGGCGCGCTTGCTGGTGATGCGAGCACACGTACCATTAGCAGTTTTATGGCTAATACCGTAACAAATAAAGCAGGTACCAGTACGACTTATTCAACCATCTTCGAAGTGGGTATTAAGATGGACAATAAAGGTAAGTTGTCTCTGGATAAAACCAAATTTGATGAGGCTGTGGATAAAAACTTTGACCAGGTTGTTGGTCTTTTTGGTGGCGAAAAGGGTATTGCTGCAACCTTGAATACGGGTTTAAAAGAGTATTCCAAGTCTGGCGGTATGTTGGATCAACGTACAGATGTTTTAAATGCTGATCTGCGTAGCTTGAACCAAAAACAAGCTACATCCAATGCCCAACTGGTAAAATATGAAGCATCACTACGTGCTCAATATGGCAGCTTGGATGCGTTGCTGGCGAAAATGAATCACTCTGCGGCTGCGCTACAATCACTACAAATCAACAACAAATAAATTATATATTGCAAACATTACGAGGAGCAGGCGATGTACCAGCGTAATCTAAAAGCATATAAGGCAACCAGTGTCGCTGCTGACTTGGCTGTTGCTGATCCTCATCGTGTGATTCAGCTCATGATGCAAGGTGTACTTGAACGTTTGGCTCAAGCCAAAGGTGCAATTGAGCGTCGCGATATGGAAGCCAAATCTACCGCTGTATCGAAAGCTCAGGGGTTATTACATGGTTTGCAGGATGCGCTTGATATGAGTCAAGGGGCTATTGCTGAAGATCTATATAGCCTCTACTCCTACATGGACGAGCGAATTTGGGATGCGAGCCTTGCATTGGATGCAGCCCCGATTGAAGAGGTTATGGCTTTGATGGTAACTATAAAATCTGGCTGGGATCAGTTACCCGATTCTGCTAAACAACAGGGCTATCAGATGAGACAGCAACTGGGTGAGTTGTAATGACCACTTTAGCCTCTTTGCAACAAGCTCTCACAGAAAATTACGAGCAACTTCAATATCTATTAGCCATAAAAAGCTATGATGATGCTCTGGTCTGTATGGATTATCGAATTTCTTTGATTGATCGTTTGCTGTATCTCGTTGAACGTGAACCTTCACTGAAGCAAGATGCCAATTTATTGGCTACATTACTTTTTCGACAAGAAGAAAGCATGAAAAAAGTGGCATCTGATCACCATCAACTTATTTTCAATGAGTTATCTGCTATTGGGTTGGCGAGTAAAGCAAAGCAAATTTATAATAGTGTGAGTAGCAAGGAGTTCTGATGTCGGAAAATATTGATGATATTTTGAAAAAAGCCGAAGGTGTTGCTTTACGACTAAAAGAACGTGCAGAGCAAGAGGCTGCCATGTCGGTTGCTTTGCCACTTCGATTCTCACAGAATATTGCTGCATTTCGTAAATATATCCCCCATATTGCAGACATGTATGAGTCATATCAACCAATCCGACCATTTCGTTTTTTTTGTAATGAAAATGGCCAGCCAAACATGGCTTGGATTGATGATGATGTCGCGGTATATGGTGATGAACCGTATCTTATCTGCGAGACGTTAGTTAAAGAGTTCATGGATAAAGGTGGTTTATCCAAGTTCTCATTTAGTCAAGAAGCCAACCCACTCGGATTTATGCACGTTGAGTATCTTAATAAACTCAATGCTTATCTAGATGATATTTCCATTCGAGAAGATCCATTAAGAAAAGTGCCAACTGAAGTTCCTACCGCACTGGTGTTTGGGGTTGGTTTGGGGTATCACCTTGGTTATCTTTATGAACAATGCAAAATTGGCACTCTATTTCTTTTTGAACCAGATCTAGATCTTTTTTATGCATCTCTTTTCTGTTTCGATTGGGCACCTCTGCTTGATTATTTACATAAAGAGAACCTCGGTCTACATATCCTATTAGGCCAGGATGAAGATACTATTTTTAATGATTTTGCATCGGCTATTCATAGCCGAGGTTCTTTTCTTATCGCTAATGCCTTTATCATGTGGGGCTACCAAAATGATAAAATCAAAAGTTTAATTGAGAGAATCCAGCGTGAGTATTATCTGCTGGTGATGGGGTGGGGTTTTTTTGATGATAATCTGATAGCTCTTTCTCATACAGTTGATAATATTGAACGAACTGTTCCATTCCTTATACAGGATAATAAGATACCATCTGAATACAATCGAACTCCGATTTTTGTTATTGCTAATGGTCCATCTTTGGATGCCTCTCTTCCTGTTATTGAAAACAATAAAGAAAAAGCAATTTTAATTTCTTGTGGCAGCGCGATTTCTGCATTGCATAAAGTAGGTATAAAGCCTGACATTCATGTTGAGACAGAACGAACTAAGATTGTTTATGACTTCTTGGTTAATATGAATGACCAAGATTATCTTAGAGATATACTTTTCCTAAGTACAGATGTTATCCATCCCTATTGTTCTACGCTGTTTGAAAAATCAGTATTAATGTTTAAGCGCAGTGAGCCTGGTGTTCTCCTCTATAATGTAAATTTCCCACATTTGCAAAAATACGCGGCCTTGGGGGGGGTGAATCCTTTAGTTGGCAATATTGGAGTCACTGCGCCAATTCATCTTGGTTTTAAAAACATCTATTTATTTGGCCTTGATAATGGTTATAAAAACAAAGGGCATCATCACTCGAAATTTAGTGCGTATTACAATAGTGATAAAGGCGCTGAGGTACTTGGAGAGTTGATGTATGGAGATAGTCAGTGGCAGCATGAAGGTAACTTTGGTGGTGTCGTAATAAGCAATGCCATGTTTAATACATCCCGAAGAGTGATTGAACAAGTATTAGCTGCGAATGAACATGTTCAGTGCTTTAACTGCAGCGATGGGGCTAAAATTGCAAAAGCAAGACCATTGCCTGATAGTGAAATCAGTTTCTCACAAATCATAGATAAAGCTGAGCTGATTCACCAAATTACGCAACTATCAGCCCCAATCCCTTTGTCAAAAGAAGACTTCAAACCATATCTGGATGTTGAGTTTTTTGATATTTTAATCGATAAGATGATGGGTGAGTGGCAACATAAGTTCTCATCTAGAAATGAAATCAATCAGTTGATGTTGCGCAATATGGGCTATCTCTCGCAGATTGCAGTAACTCGACAAAAACATATATCTCAGATCATGATTGGTTCAATGAACTATGTGTTTACTCTATTGAGTTCCATTCTTTACTCATTTGAGGGAGAGGAGAAAACAATAGAGCTGATGAGGCCCGCGATCTGCTTATGGTTAGATTTTTTAGCAAAGGCAAAAGAGATGTATCCAAGATCTTTCGATAGTGTTGATATGATTGATAATGAAATCATGTCCTTTTTTAGAAAGGAATGATGTTTTTAGTGTAGTGCATAAGGTATTATTACTCACAATGGGAGGTAAAAAACCTCCCATTACTATTAGCAATATTTTTTGGAGTATGGATTTTTCGCGTCAAGAAGCTGTGAGTCTTTTTTTAATAGCTGAACAGACACCAATGCATCTGGCTCCAGCTCATTGGTGCCATCATGATGTGTGACATGCTCATATATTCGACAATAACTTGGATGCCAACTAAACATACTACTGTAATTCATTTTATAGCTAAAAAGGTTAGCATAATGTTGGTAGTCATTTCGATAGTGCCCTGCCGGAGGGCAAAAATCCAAAATAGCCATTACACCTTTATCTTTTAGTAATCTGTCGCTATTGGCCGCAATCTTGAAAAGATCCTGTGGATCACATAGATATAAACAAAAACCGAAAATAATAAGATCGACAGGTTCAATATCAGGTAAACCATCTGCAGTTCCAACGCTTAGATTTAATGCGGGATAGCTCAGAGTGCCATCCTCAATAGCTGTTTTTGATGGATCTATTCCATAGCAGCTGGCACCATAATGGTTAGCCAGTTGTGCCAATCGCCAGCCATTTGCGCAGCCAATTTCAAGGATTCGTTTTGGTTGGCAATCGATGTTTTGTAGTGCTATGAATATTTGATCATTATTCAGAGACTTTTGGTTGATGCAGAGTTTATTTCTCTCATACCATGCATCTGCTTCCTCTTTAATGAATACATTTTTTTGTTTCATATAAAATATCCTATAATATGAGAGTTATAAATCATTGCTTTTAGCTTTTATAAAAAGTCATCTATATGAACAGCCTTCCCACGACTAATATCATGGCGAGTTTTTCTGCCCAATATTTGTGGTAGTGATTCTGGTGGCAGCCCATAGCCAGGCCGGATCCTTCGGATGTGTTCCTGCTTTATTGTTGTACCCGCAGGAATGTCGGCAACAAAATATAAAGAACGACGAAATCTCAGGTTTGCCTGTTCAGCTTGGTTACCACCACTTTCTCCGGATCCCACCGCTTGCCAGCAGAGCTTTGTCTGGCTACAGAGTTCTTTCAGTTCATGTGGTTCAATGGAGAACTCGGCATCTGGGCCGCCATCAGCGCGAGCCAAGGTCAGGTGTTTCTCGATGGCCACAGCGCCCAATGCTATTGCCAGCTGAGCTGCGGTATTCCCCAGCGTGTGATCAGATAGACCAACAGGTACTGAAAATGTTTCTGCCAAGCGGGTAATACGCTTGAGATTGATATCGGCAAGAGGGGTTGGGTAGCCACTGACACAATGAAGTAGCAGGATCTGTGGGCAGCCATTTTCACGCAAAATGGTCAGGGCCTTGGCAATTTCAATTTCATTCGACATGCCAGAAGAGATAATGACCGGCTTTCCTTGCTGAGCTATGTAGCTGAGAAGGGGAAGGTCGGTAATTTCGAATGAGGCAATTTTGTATGCGGGAGTACCCAGTTCTTCCAAAAAATCAACAGCACTCTCATCGAATGGAGTGGAGAAAATGGTCAATCCGCGTGACTTGGCTCGTTCAAAGAGAGGTCGGTGCCATTCCCACGGGGTATGTGCCAGGGTGTAGAGCTCGTAAAGTGTATAGCCATTCCATAATCCACCCTCGATGTGAAAATCGGGCAGATCACAGTTGAGTGTCATAGTGTCGGCTGTATAGGTCTGAAGTTTGATTGCATCAGCACCAGCATCAGCTGCAGCATCTACCAATGCTAATGCTCTGCCTAGATCCCCGTTATGATTACCAGATAATTCGGCAATAATGTAAGGTGGGGAATTCTGATCAATCAGACGGCCATTAATAGAGAAAGGAATCATAGGTAAATACTCACGTGGTCTATTTATACTTGTTAATTTATCTTTTTTTTAAGAAAAATTCCATAATTGCAATAGAAATAGAAGATATATTTTGTCTTTCCATTGCAATATAATCAATAATTATGTTCCTAGGGATAAAAATAATTGATTCATACTCAAAAGAGCGGACTGTTGTAAAGCAGTGATTAATCGTCTCTTGGTTTACATCGCTATACATATAAATACCAATATCTAGCACAGATGCTTCATGGTCAATAACATAGCAAAAAGGAGTTATTGTGCGAAGCATATCTTGGTTTATCCCCATTTCTTCATATAGCTCAGTCAGCAATTGTTGCTTGAAATCATATGTATTTATGTCGTTTGTTATGGAAGCATCTAACCCACCACTTGGTACTAACTCCCAGAGTTCTGCATCTTGGGTTGTGAATTTGGCTCGTTTTCCAAAAACAAAACCATCTTGGCATTCCAGAATGCCAGAAACTGCAATGGGCATTATTTGAATTTTTTCAAGAAGCTCCGGATGGCTTTTTTTTGAAAAGAAAAATTTGTAATTATCGATGACTGATGTAATTTTGTTTGATGAGTCTGATATGCAAGAGAGTATACTTCCATCGAAAAGGCGACTGTTTTTTCTTTGCGCTTCACACCAAATTTTATCGACTATAGTAAGCAGTGCATCATCATGTTTAGCTCGATCTCTTTCTATGAGAAGCACTGCGTTATCTGAAAGCTCATGCACGCTTAGCATATTATATCTTCCCTTAAAGTGGAATGTTATGCTATCTTAACAGATAGTATGTATGGAGGTAAACTTATGAAAGATAAGTTTGATTTGATTCAGATTCATGAGCATTGGAAAAATTGGGCTATTACCTATGGCACCGAGCTCCGGGCTACCACTAAAACGGGAACAGCAAAACTAATCGAGTTGGCTGAATTAAAAAAAACCATTTCATCTTTGAAAGAGTCGCTCCCAATTAACTCGAGAATTTTGGAGATCGGTTGTGGCAATGGTTACAATATTTTTTCGTTGCATGAAGTCTTTCCTAATTATAGATACCAGGGGATAGATTTTATTGAAGAAATGATTATGTCGGCGGAGAAACTTAGGAAAAGCAAACTAATCGATAATGAATCAATTTGCTTTGATGTGGGTAATGTTCTCAATTTGGAATGTCCGGTTGAGCAATACGACTTAATTTTTACTGTTCGATGCTTGATAAACCTAAATACAGATTCGCTGCAAATGAAAGCCATTGCCAATATAGCAGAAAAAATAAAATCAGGTGGGTATTTTTTGATGCTTGAAAATTCTATAGGCTCTTACTCGAGACAAAATCATTTGCGAACACTTGTTGGTCTTGAGGAGAGAGAACCAGCGGAATTTAATCACTTTATGAATGAAAAGCTGGTTCATGATGAATTAAAATCGTTGGGTTTCGTTGAAATTAAAAACAGCTGTTTCTCAACATTGCATGATGTCGTTCTTTATGTTCTTCTGCCAATGATTAATGGTGGCAAAGTCGACTATGAAAACCCCATGGTTGAAGCTGCTGCAAAATTATCATGTGCTCTAACCGAAGATAACTATGGAATGTTAGGAGATTATGGCCAAAATAGATTGTATCTATATAAAAAACAATAATGTTTGGTCAAGGTAAATACATGAAAGGGATTTTTTTTGACTTTGATGGAACATTGGTTCAAAGTTTGGAGTCAATGTTTCATGTTTATTCTTTATTCCTGTCTCGAAGGGGAGAACAGGCGTCTAAACTTGAATTTGAAAAGTTAAATGGCCCTCCTTTAATCGAGGTTGTTCGTTGTCTAAAAGAGTGGCGCAATTTACCTGAAAGCAACCAATCATTGCTTGCTGAGTATAATGATTTGATAGATGAATTATATATTAATTCTCCCCCTAGTGTAGGGGCGATAAAGTTGATTCATGAGGCGGTGAAGCATTCGTATCGTTTAGTTATAGTGACATCGAATAAGAGAAGTAGAGTTGAGGCATGGTTAGCTCTGAATGGCTTGAAGGACACCTTCTATTTAATTATCGATGGCGAAGATGTTCGTAATGGGAAGCCTCATCCTGAACCATATCTGCTTGCACTGAAAAAATCTCGGCTATCTCCTGGTAATGTTGTTGCGGTGGAGGATTCTATCCAAGGTGCTACATCTGCTCTCCAGGCAGGTCTAGTTACTTATTTACTTACAGACACGTTGGATATTCCACAAGAAAAGAATGACTTTAAATGCATTCGTTCTCTATCAGATTTGACAATTTCATTATTTAGTGAAAAGTAATTGTGGTTTTGAGTGGTAGATATATTTAGGGATAAATGGATTACTTCAATGTAATTATTGAAGTCTGTTATGTAACATATACAAGTTAACTAAATAGTGCGCATAGAATAAAATTATTGTTGTATGCGCACTTATGGATATTTTTGTTAGTCAACGTACTTTAAAGACAGGTTGAATAGGTTCACCGTCAAGATTTTTTTCAATTGTCATTTTACTATCGTGATCTATCAGCGCAGGTAGTACTTCAGTGTATATTTTCAATATTTTCTTGATATCCGCGTAGGTATGAGAGTAGTTGAGGTTATGACTTCCTAGTGTCAGGATACCTCGCTTACATAACTCTTGCATCAGATAACTTTTCAATAACCAACTTGAGTGATTGTGAGAGTCGGTGATTAACAAAAAACACCATGTAGGGTGTCCTGCGGTTTTTATCCATTCTGGTGCTTTTATATCAGTTAATATGGTGTTCAAGCCATCAAGGAGAAATTGTCCTCGTTCCGTTAGGCAAGCAGGTATATCGTAATGACGCATTTTTTTGATGACGGCCTTAGCCGCAGCTAAAGCAATAACATCGCCGCCAAAAGTTCCTGAGAAAAAAATGTCTTCCATACGCTTCATATACTTCTTACGCCCGACGACGGCAGATATCGGGAATCCATTAGCCATCCCCTTGCCAAAAGCTGCAAGGTCTGGCGTTACTCCGAATAGAGTTTGTGCCCCTCCAAGATGATTTCGAAAGCCGGTAATGGTCTCATCAAAGATGAGCAGCGCTCCATGGGCATCGCAGAGTTGGCGCAGACCAGGCAGAAAATCCGGGTTTGGCCAGGTTACATTCATCGGTTCCAGAATGACGGCGGCAAACTCGCCCGGGTGAGCGTCCAGCAGACGCTGCAGCGAGGCAAGATCGTTGTAGTCAAATCTGTGCGTCAGCTCTCTTACGCATTCGGGGACCCCCAAATGGCGGGTGGTCGAGCCTATATACCAGTCTTGCCAGCCGTGGTAGCCACAAACGGCCACCCGCTCGCGGCCTGTGACCGCACGGGAGAGCCTGATACAGGCTGAGGTGGCATCAGTCCCGTTTTTGCCAAAGCGAACCATTTCGGCACAGGGGATAAGCTCAATGAGTTGTTCAGCGACCTCGGTTTCCAGCCGGTGGGGAAGGGAGAAGATCGAGCCCAGATTGAGCTGTTCCATTACTGCCTCATTCACATCCTGATCGCAATATCCAAGACTGATGGCCAGCAGGCCGCTGGCGAAATCAAGATACTCGTTGCCATCTACATCCCAAACATGTGCACCTTTGCCGCGCTCGATAAAGAGTGGGGCGGCGCCATAGGGAAAACAGAGGCGGCTTTTGGAGAAGGTTTGGGAGCCAAGAGGAATGCTCTGTTCCGCCCGAACCGAGAGAGCCAGTGAATGTTGATAACGTGAGGTCATATGTGATTCTCCTTGGCTAGCGAATTAGCCAATCCTTCGTTGCGTTGGTGCCGGGTATTAAGTGTTGCCAGCTCCGGCTGCTGCACCAGCAGGTCGAGGATATCGTCGGTCGTAAAGGTTGGGTTGACAGGATAGAGAGCCTTATAAATGCGCTCTACCAGCTCAAAATCGGCAGGCTCATCGACAGTCCAGCGCAGGTGGGCCAGCGAAGGCGAGCGCTGCAATTCGCCGATGGAAAACTGCTCGGGATGACAGCGAACGTAATAGGTGACATGTTCCCGCTCGGTCTGCGTGGTGGCTTTTTCCTGCAAGGTTGCCAGAGTCGCACCAGTCATGATCTCGGCATCCAGCCCATCCGGATAACTGGGATTGCCGCAGTTGCTGCTGTAGTCGAACTTGCCCGAGAGATGGAGGGCTATCAGCTCGTCTATTACCATTGGGTCTGCCAGTGGACAGTCAGCGGTGAGACGCACAACATGGGTCGGACTGTAGGGTTGGGCCGCTAGATAGAAACGCAGCAACACATCGTCAAGAGGACCGCAGAAACAGGGGATATGCAACTTTTCGCACAGTTCGGCAATGGCACGATCTTCTGGCTTATTGCTGGTGGCAACCAGCAGCTTGTCCAGCAGCTTGCTCTGTTGCAGCCGTTCAATCTGCCTTGCCAGCATGGGGTCGCCCAGCAGTTCTTTCAGTACCTTGTTGGGCAGGCGGGAAGAACTGGTTCTGGCCTGCAGAATACCTAGGATCATTGTGTTCTCCAGAGTCCGGGGTTGATAAGTTCCTGTTCCATAGACGCCAGATGGGCGATATCGGCCTCGTAGCACTCGTGCTGCGCTTGACTGGCCGCAATGATAGCGGCCAGCTCTTGGGCATGACAAACACCGACAACAAAGCGGCTTACCTGTGGTAGGGCCGTCATGATGGAGAGGGCTCTGCCAAGCGGGGCCATTGAGGGATGCCACTGGTCAAACCGTTCAAGTGCGGTAGCGAAACGCTGAAAATAGTCAGGTCGCTGTGCTGGCTGCATCAACAACAGTCCCTGCAAAAAGAGCGAGCGAACATGGATTTCACAACCCATATCTACCAGTTTGTCGAGCCATCCAGTACGTAAAAAGCGTTGATCGAGCAAATTGGCAGGTAATTGCACCAGTTCCAGAGGATAGCCAGCTGCGCTCCAAGCATCGAGCTCCTCCGGGGAGTAGACGGAGATCCCGAGTTTTCCGATCGAGCCCTTTTTCTGCAAATCGGTGAGCAACTCGACCATGGCCGGTGAGGCATCCTGGCTGCGGTGCAGCAGCAGACCATCGAGCCGTTTTCGCCCCAGCAAATGCAAACTGTTGTTGACTGCGGCCTTAACATCGGACAGCGGTAGCCCAGGCGCCAGTTTGTCGATGATTGTGAAGCCGGTGATATCTCTTTGTCCCAGCCTCTGCTCGGCATTGCCATAGGCTTGCGCAGTATCCAGGGTATCGATACCTGCATGACGGGCCAATGCAATGATCTCGTCGAGTTCCTCATCGCAGACTTGTCCGTCGTGATTGCTGATCCCGTAATCCAGACCGAATTGCACCGTGCCTAAGGCTAACTTCATGATAATTGCTTAAGCACGTCTATGACTTCATCTTGCTCCTGAATTGTCATTGTCGGGAATAGCGGTAAACTCAACGCTGTATCCCCATAAATGATTGCCCCAGGATAATTAGTGGGAATCTGACCCAATGCTTTATAGTAAGGTTGGTTGGGAATTGGCTGATAATGGAGATTTGCCATTATCCCCTTATCACGCAGACCTTGTAGTAAAGCATTACGTCCTTGTTCAACACGCACAACATAAAGATGAAATGCATGGTGAATATTAGATATTTGTAATAGAGGCGATATTCCCAAGTCACCTAGTTTTTGGTTGTAATAATCTGCCTTTTGGTGTCTTGTAGAAATATAGGAGTCAAGACGTTTGAGTTGGCTAATACCCAACGTAGCTTGTATGTCTGTCAAACGATAATTATAGCCTAGCTCGTGCTGTTCGTAATGCCAGTCGCCAGGTGCACCTGTATTGAAATCCGCGCTGTCACGGGTAATGCCGTGCCCCCGGTATAATTGAAGGCGTTTGGCAAACTCTGGATGACGAGTAGTAATTGCGCCCCCTTCACCTGTAGTAATAGCTTTTACAGGATGAAAGCTAAATACAGTCATATCACTATAGCGACACTCACCAATTTTACTATCGAGATAGCTAGCTCCCAGTGCATGGCAGGCATCCTCAATTAGAGTAATGCCATATTGCTTACAGATAGAATGAATTTCAAAAAGCTCACAAGGCTGACCTGCCAAATGAACAATTATCAATACATTCGGACGTCGTTTAGTCCAAGCAAGTTTATCTCTCAATGCTTGAATTGAAATATTTCCCGTTTCTGGGTCAATATCTACAAAGTCAACTTCAGCACCACAATAACGAGCACAGTTAGCTGATGCAACAAAGCTGATAGCAGAGACCCAGACCAGAGATGTATGGTTAACATCTGCAGCCAAGCATGCCAAGTGGAGCGCTGCAGTTCCATTGCTACACACAACTGCATACGGTACTGCGCAATAATGAGCAAGCGCATGCTCAAACGCAGGTACTTGGGGCCCTTGAGTCAAAAAATCGGACTGTAGCGTATCCAATACAGCTTCAACGTCGTCCGATGTGATTTGTTGTCTCCCGTACGGGATCATAGTGTCAGTACCTCAGCGTTTACCTGACTTATATCCTCTATCGACAAAAAATGAGGATTATTTAGAGAATTGTATTCAAAATCTGAAGCGACCAGTTTGGCTGTTTCACCCATAGCATTAATGCTGAAATCATTGTTACGGCTATTGAAGCTGATGCTGGGAGCTATCACGTAGTAGTCGTTGAACTCATAGGTGTGGAAGGCGTCGTCTGCCGGGCACATCACCTCGTGGAGCTTCTCCCCGGGACGAATACCGATAATCTCCTGCTTGAGCGACGGGGCCATAGCGGTAGCAAGATCGGTGATCCTGACCGACGGTATTTTAGGTACGAACAACTCTCCGCCACGCATGCGCTTGAAATTGTTTAGTACAAAATCCACCCCTTGCTGCAGAGTCAGCCAAAAACGGGTCATCTCTGGATGAGTGATAGGAAGCGTATTGGCGCCGCTCTTGATCAGATTGTCGAAGAAGGGTACGACCGAGCCCCGTGAGCCGACGACGTTGCCATAACGCACGACCGAGAAGATGGTTGGATTCTTACCAGCCATATTGTTGGCGGCGACAAAGAGCTTGTCAGAACAGAGCTTGGTGGCACCGTAAAGGTTGATCGGGTTGGCAGCCTTGTCGGTCGAGAGTGCGATAACCTTCTGGACACCATTGTGGAGTGCAGCCTTGATGACGTTCTCGGCCCCCCCAACGTTGGTCTTGATGCACTCCATCGGGTTGTATTCCGCGGCCGGTACTTGTTTGAGCGCCGCTGCGTGCACCACGAAATCGACATCGCACATCGCAGTGTCGAGGCGTTCGCCATCGCGCACATCGCCGATAAAGTAGCGCATGCAGGGGTTATTGAAACACTGTTGCATTTCAAACTGCTTGAGTTCATCACGGGAGTAGACGATCAGTCGTGCAGGCTGGTAGCGGGATAGCACGGTTGCAATAAATTTTTTGCCAAATGACCCCGTGCCACCGGTAACCAGAATTGTTTTTCCATTAAACATGATGTCATTCCATGATCAAATTAGTATCTATGTAATTCTAAAGCACTTTTTATGCCATGTGCAGCTTAATGCAAGCGATGGCAACTCAAATGGCAGTTTTTTGGCTATTTATCACCACGTTTTGAGCTAGCTTTAGCGAGAGTGCGGCATATATCCTCCACCGCATTGAGGGCTCTTGGGGTGAATCGGTGCAGCTCATCGGAGTTGACCAGCATCAGTCGGTGATGTTTCACCGCATCAAGGTTTGGCCACTGCTGCCAGTGATGCAGGGCGTCAGGATCTTGACTCCCGGCCAGGATCAGCGCGGGGTTGGCCCTGATGACCTGTTCCATATTCACCTGAGGATAGGGTGTTCTGGCATTGCTCATGACGTTGACTCCGCCGCAGAGTTCGATGGCCTGAGCGGGCCAGGCGTTACCGCTCACGCTGGTGAGCGGCGGGTACCAGAGCTGGTAGAACACCTTGACGCCGGTTGGTTGGCCATAGTGCTGTTGCAGGGAATGCAGGCGTGCCAAATAGCGATCTGCGGCTTCGTTGGCACTCTTTTCCACCCCCAGCAATTTGCCCAGCGCCCGCATCTCTTCGGCCAGCGAGGCAAAATCGGTAGGCTCTGAGTAGAAAACCGGGATACCCAGCTGCTCCAACGGGGCCAGTATCCGTGATTGAGCCGAGCGCCAGCCGAGAATGAGATCCGGCTTTTGCGCCAGCATAGCCTCGACATTGATGCTGCGATAGTTCGCCACCTTTGGCTTGGTTTTGACCTCGGGGGGATAGTCTGAGGCATCGTCGATGGCCACCAGTTTGTCGCCGGCGCCAATCTCGTAGAGCAATTCGGTCAGGTGAGGAACAACACTCACCACCCGGGTCGGCGTGGCGGCCAGCAGGGCACCGGGCAACCAGGCAAGCAGCACGCAGGGCAGCCAGATCGGCAAGCGCAACACTCTATCCATGAAATAACCCCGCTACCGTGACAACCAGCGCCAGTATCAACCAGCCCCAGCCGCACCCTTGCAGAATGTTGAGCACCTTGCGCGGTGTCTCGCTATCTGGCTCAGCACCAGTGCCGATGACGGGCCAACGCTGGAGAACCCCCTGATAGTAGCGAGGGCCACCAAGGCGGATCCGGCACTTGTCTACCAGCAGAGTGAGCAGCATCCCCATGGCGGGATAGGGCCAGAGCGCGCCACTTCGCAGCAGCTGTGCGGCCTGTTTGAGACGGCTTGCCAGCAGTGGCAGCCCCAGCAGCAAAATGACGGAGGCATTGAGCCCCTGATAGAGCGCGCTGGCGGCGCGACCAAAGTGGTCGAAGGCGGGATCTTTGCGACTCCAGCTTTGATTCATCAGCTGCACCAGCCGCCAGAGCAGGGCGCCCTGTACGCCGGCCAGAGCAAATCCCAGCAGCGGGCCAGCCCATTGGCCGACCAGACGCAGGGCGCAGCTCTCCGTCACCGCTTTGGCGAGCCCCATGGCCGAGAGTTTGCCGGTTTCCCGTTTGAGCCAGGGGGCAGACTGCAATCTCGCCAGCGGCAGGGTCTCCTGCGTGGCGAGCGAGCGGGTGGCATGGGCGAGTTCGCGCAGCGGACGGGATTCGAGCATCAGCAGTAGGAACAGCAGGTCGAAGACTGGCTCGCTAAGGGCCAGATTGCGCAGCGACCAGATCCCGGCGGCGCAGGGGAGCCAGACTACCAGCATTGCCAGCAGGCCGGCCTGCATTTGCTGGCCGGGCGAACCATCAGGTCTGTGTACCTTGTGCCCCAGCCGGGTCAGCAGGGGCGTGACGGCCGAAAGACGCAGATGGGATGGCCACGGGATCACCGCCTCCAGCAGGGCAGCACCTACCAGAATGGCCGCCGTCGTCGAAAGGAGGGCGTCGGCCATCAAATCAAGCGAGCCGGTCTCGATCACAGCTTGCCGAGCATCTTGATAATCACTTCGGCGGAGTGCTTGCCGGCCACTTCGATGAAGGCATCGAAGGATTCAACCTGTTCCTTGCCTGCGATATCGGACATGGCGCGTACCACCAGATAGGGCACTTTGAACATGTGGCACACCTGACCGATGGCGGCACCTTCCATCTCGACCGCCAGCATCTGCGGGAAGTCGGCGCGAGCCTTGGCGATGGCGTCCGGTTTGCACATGAACTGATCGCCGGTACAGATAAGGCCGACCTTGGTCTGGTGCTTGCCCTGCTCGGCGATGCAATCCTGAGCGACCGCGATGAGCTTCTCGTCGCAGGGGAAGGCGGCGGGTTGCTGTGCCATCTGGCCCATCTCGTAACCAAAGGCGGTCACATCGACATCGTGGAAACGCATCTCGCTGGCGATCACCACATCACCGATGTGCAGGTCTTGGGCAAAGCCGCCCGCAGAGCCGGTATTGATGACGCAGTCGGGGGCGAATTTTTCCAGCAACAGGCTGGTGGCCACGCTGGCGGCGACCTTACCGATACCGGAGCGGGTCAGGATCACCTCTTTGCCCGCCAGCTCCCCTTGATAGAACTCGCAGCCGCCCAGTTGCAGGGTGGTGGGGTTGCTCATCTGGCTGCGCAGCAGGGCCACTTCTTGCTCCATGGCGCCGATAATACCTACTTTCATTGCTGACCTCGTCTTGATAGCCGTGTGGCTGAATTTAAGTTGCTGTAGATCATAACAAAAGATGGCGTCGGCGCCGAGAGGCACAAGCGAAAGGAGAGATGAAGCGCGGCGCTCCATATGGGAGCGCCGTAGGTGACAAAAAGCATTGATGAGATAGGAGGGGGGCCTTTAGCCGAGCGCGGTGTCGAGGGTCATCATCAGGGCAAAGCCTGCCATCAGGCCAAGGGTGGCATAGGTCTGATGACCGTTGCGGTGAGTCTCCGGGATCACCTCGTGCGAGACCACAAACAGCATGGCGCCGGCGGCGAGCCCAAGTCCGATGGGGTAGGCGATGGCAAGGCCGCTGGAGAGTCCCACCCCGAGCAGGGCGCCAACCGGTTCGAGCAGGCCGCTGGCGATGGCAACCAGCACCGCCACCGAGGGGCGAAAACCGGCGGCGCACATGGCCAGTGCCACCGCTAATCCTTCCGGAATATCCTGCAGCGCGATGGCGGTGGTGAGCGGCAGCCCCACCGACATATCACCCTGCGAGAAGCTCACTCCGATAGCCATCCCCTCCGGCAGGTTGTGCAGGGCGATGGCAAAGACGAACAACCAGACCCGAGAGCAGCTCTCATGGCCGGGGCCGCAGGGGCCGGTTTTGTCATGCTCGTGCGGGGTGAACTGATCCAGCCCCAGCATCAACAGCACCCCGAGGGTCATGCCGACCACCACCACGGCGGCGGCGCTAAAGCCGTTGCCGGTGATCCCCTCGGCGGCCTCCAGCCCCGGCAGCAGCAGGGAGAAGGCACTGGCCGCCAGCATCATGCCGGCGGCAAAGCCCAGCATGGTGTCCTCTACCTTTTGCGGTACCGAGCGCAGAAACAGAGCGGGCAGGGCGCCGATGGCGGTGGCTGCAAACCCAGCGGCACCACCGCTCAGGCCGTAGCGCACGCCGCTGGTCACCTCGCCTGTAGCGAGCATGATGAGACTCTGCAACAGCAGCAACAAGACGGCAGCCAGCGCGATAAAGAGACCGAGGGCGGTAAGTGGCCGCGCCTGTAGTTGTTCACGCAGCTGGGCAGACCAGGTTGAAGCGGGCAGATACGAGCTGTTATCCATAAACAGGGCCTCTTGTTACAGCAAATGGTTACAACGAAGGGGGATGGCGCTCCGCCATCGGATTATGTTGGTCATTACAACGAGTTGATGGCCCCTTGTCCATGCCACTGCCTCGATTGCATTTATCGGTTAACTATTTGAAATGATTTGGTCGCTATAAATATTTTGTGATGAATGTCGGGTTGTGAAGGAAATCAGCTTGCATTCATTTGGTGAAATCTGGTGAAGGATTAGGCGATATTGTGATAGAGTGCGCGCCTCGCGAAATCGTCCTTCCCCCGCTTTCGCAACCTTCCATCTCCCGTCAGGAATGGCCGGGATCAGCTCATACGGATGTGATCGCTACTGTTTACCTGCTTGTCAGCAGTTGAGGATCAACAGCCAATCATGTTTTACAAGAATCTCTCCATCGGCAAAAAGATTGCCGTGGTTTTTGCGGTCATTGCCGCAGTCAACGTTGTCTTCGGTGTTTTTCTCTCCAGTGAATTGCGCGGCGTGCGCGATCGGGTGCTGAATTTTACCGACTCCACTTTGCCGAGCGTGCTCTCGGTCGAAACCCTGCTCTACGACGTCTCTTATGTACGTCGGGCCCAGTTTGCCCTGCTGATGGTGGATGATGCTGCCGACCTGCAGGCCCGTCGTGGCCGCATTCAGGAGAATATTCGCAAGGTTGACGAGGCATTTCGTGCCTACGAGGCGACCGTAGGGGCCGACAACGAGCGCCAGGTGTTTAACCAAGCCAAACAACAGTGGCTCACTTATCAACGTTCGGTAAACGAGTTTGATATGCTGCTGGTGCAGGGTCAGCATGATCAGGCCAAAACCCAGCTGTTTGCCTCCAACCCGCTCTTCGGGGCGCTGGAGCAGGCGGTCAACTCGCTGATCCAGGTGAACCTCGGTTTCGTCAAAGAGAACCGTGGCAGCCTGCTTGGCAGCGTCAGCATGGTGACCACCTTCGCCATGGTGAGCATCGGTGCCCTGCTGGTGTTCATGGTGGTGATGACCTGGTTCCTGACTCGCCAGATCTGCCTGCCGCTGCAAGCCGTGGTGGCTCAGGCCAACGCCATTGCTGCCGGCGATCTGACCCATCAGCTGGAGCGTCAGCATATCGGCCGCGACGAGCTGGGCATGCTGGCCAAAGCCTCTCTCAAGATGCAGGACAACCTGCGCGGTCTGATTGAAGAGGTGGTGGCTGCGGTCACCCAGCTTGGCACTGCCATCGAGGAGGTGAGCGCCGTCTCCGAGCAGTCCGCCAAGGGCATTCAGAGCCAGCAGCAGGAGATTTCGCTGGTGGCGACCGCGATGACCCAGATGAAGGCGACCGTGGCCGATGTGGCTGGCAATACCGAAACTGCCTCCAGCTCTGCCAGCTCTGCCAATGCGCTGGCCCGCAGCGGCAATCAGGATGTGCAGCGTTCGCTGGTGGCCATCACCCGGGTTGCCGAAGAGATCGAGCAGGCCGGTACGCTGGTGACCGAGCTGGAGCGTGAATCTGCCCAAATCAACGTGGTGGTGGATGTGATCCGCGGCATCGCCGAGCAGACCAATCTGCTGGCCCTCAATGCGGCCATCGAGGCAGCCCGCGCCGGCGAGCAAGGCCGTGGCTTTGCCGTGGTGGCCGACGAGGTGCGCACCCTGGCGGGTCGCACCCAGGCCTCGACCGGCGAGATCGTGGCCATCATCGAAACCCTGCAGGCGCGCGCCAATCAGGCCAAAGAGGTGACTGGCCAGAGCTGCGAGATGATCCGCCAGTGTGTGGATCAGAGCGAACAGACCAGCAACGGCATCCAGCAGATTGAAGAGGCGGTCGCCCAGATTGCCGACATGGCGATCCAGATTGCCAGCGCCTGCGGCGAGCAGGATGCGGTCTCCGACGAGCTGGGCCGCAACGTCGAGCGGATCAACGAGTCCGCCAACGAGGTGGCTCTGGGCGCCGACCATACTGCCCGCGCCTGTCTGGAGCTGAGCCAGCTGGCGGTGGGCCTGAAGCAGACCATCGGCCGCTTCCGCCTCGCCTGATAAAGGGGCTGGCGTACGCCGGCCTCTTTCATGCATAAAAAGTCGGGGCGTTTTGCATGCCCTCACGACACCCGGCCATGTGCCGGGTGTTTTTTTATCTGGCGATGGGTACGAGGCCTGATGGTGGGGTTCTTCGCAAGAGGATGAAGGTCAGGGCAAACAGGGGGGGCAGATGATTATCCCGGCCTGTGTGCGGTGATATTCAAGAAGGTTGGTTAAGGCGTATTTGCTAACGAGAGAAGGGCGACGAACTGTTTTGGGGATGGGGTGAGTTGCGGGGGAGGAGAGCATAAGTTGTGTGCTGCAGTGACCCTGTCAGGGTATATCGCGGCAATAAAAAAACCGGCTTGCGCCGGTTTTTTTATCTGTCTGCTCGAAGGCTGGCTTATTTGGCCAGAGACTCCGGCAGCTCTTCGCGGATCTTGCCCAGCATCTCTTTCAGGACGCGCGGGTTGGCAACCACGATGTTGCCGGAGTTTTCGTAGTTGTGGCCACCAACGAAGTCGGTGACGATGGCGCCGGCTTCTTTTGCCAGCAGCTCACCGGCAGCGGTGTCCCAGGGTTTCAGGCCGATTTCCCAGAAACCGTCGACACGACCGGCAGCCACGTAGGCCAGATCCAGTGCGGCAGAGCCGGAGCGACGGATGTCGGCACATTCGATGAACATGCTCTGGAACATCTTCAGGTAAGGCTCGATGTGATGCTTCTGTTTGAACGGGAAGCCGGTCGCCAGCACGGTGCCAGCCAGCTCTTTGGCCTTGCCGACACGAATGCGGTAGCCGTTCAGCTGGGCGCCGCTACCACGGGTAGCAGTGAACAGCTCGTCACGGATCGGATCGTAAACAACGGCTTGTTCAGTCTTGCCCTTGACGCGCAGGGCGATGGAGACGGCAAAGTGCGGAATGCCTTTGACCAGGTTGGTCGTGCCATCCAGTGGGTCAATGATCCATTGGTAGTCCGGATTGGTACCGGCAATCTCACCGGACTCTTCAGCGACGATGCTGTGTTCCGGGTAAGATTTTTTGATGGTGTGAATGATGGCCGCTTCAGCTTCACGGTCAACGTTGGTCACGAAGTCATTGCTGCCTTTTTGGATAGCCTCAATGTTCTCGGGCTGGGAGAAGGCTTTTACTACAACTTGACCGGCGTTGCGCGCAGCGCGCACGGCGATATTCAGCATCGGATGCATAGGTTCACCACTGGATGTTAAAGAACGGGGGATAAAAGGACGCGGTATGATACCAGTATTTTGTGCGATGGCAACTGTTATCCCCCTACGACCAATTGATTACGACTGCCAGATCTGACGGCTCCAATATAGCCCTAATCTGCGCTAGTCTTATGGCAGCAGCCGGATACTGGCTGCCATGAGCATAGGGATATGAGCCATGAATTTGTCATTAGTGAGTCAAAACGTGTCAGGCGCCAGTGAAGGTCTGCTGGCCATTTTGCGGTCATCACCCGAGTATGGTGACCATTTTGCCCACATCAGCGTGACGCCACTGACCGAGTGGCAACCGGCTAAGGCCGAAGCAGCGATCTTGCTGATCGATGGCGATACCCCCTGGCAGGATGCCGGGTTTATCCGTGGCGAAGACGATGCCATCGGATTGCCGGTACTGCCGCTGTTGATCCGAAAGGGGGACAAGGATCTCACCATCTGCGGCCCCGATGTGCGTGACCCCCGTTTCTACTTTGTCTCCAACGGCATCGTGCTGGAGGAGTCAGAGCTGGCAGACCCCTCGTGTAGTAGGGTGCTGCTGCGCAAGCTGGAATCCTACTTCCCGCTGCTCTCTCGTCTTATCCTGCTGCGTCAGCGCAAGTCGGCCGTCGTCTTGAACTGATCCCCTCGGCAAGCTATGCAAGCGGCGCACGATCTGTCATCACTGGCAGATAGTGCGCCGTACTCTTTATGGTAAAACCATATCTGGTGAAATCGCGGGCATCAGGATGTTCCGTTTTTCGTGTGATCAAATCAGCAAGGAAGGAGTGAAGGATGATCGACTTTTATACCGCCGCAACCCCCAATGGCTTCAAGGTGGCCATTGCACTGGAAGAGCTGGGATTGCCCTATCGGGTTATTCCTCTCGATCTCTCGGCACTGGATCAGAAGAAGCCGGAATTTTTGGCCATCAACCCCAACGGCCGCATTCCGGCCATCGTCGATCGGGATAATGACGATTTTGCCGTATTCGAGTCGGGCGCCATCCTTATCTATCTGGCGGAGAAAACGGGCAAATTGTTGCCGGCGGACCCCAAACGCCGCTCTCAGGCCATTCAGTGGTTGATGTTCCAGATGGGCGGGGTAGGGCCCATGATGGGGCAGGCCAACGTCTTCTACCGCTACTTCCCCGAGAAGATCCCCGCCGCCATCGAACGCTACCAGAAGGAGGGGCGCCGCCTGTTTGAGGTGCTCGACAGCCATCTGGCTCATCACGAATATCTGGCGGACGAGTACAGCATCGCCGATATCGCCACCTGGCCCTGGGTGCGGATTTATGACTGGAGCGGCATCTCCATCGAGGGGTTACCCCATCTGCAAGCCTGGATGGATCGGATGGCCGAGAAGCCTGCCAGCCAGAAGGGGATCACCATACCGCCGCGCAAAGAGCAGCCGGATGAGCTGATCAAGCAGGCACAACAGATGGTAACACGTTGATTTTGAACCGCAGACGGGGCGTATTGCCCCGTAATATTAGAAAAACTAAGGCAAGCCGATTATAAAGATTCGTTCGTTTTCTGTGAGCTGAATCACTATGATGCCCCCATACCACCAAGCGTCCTGTGCGGTGGTCTGGCGGGCTCCCCGCCTACTGTTTCCAACACTGTTTTTGATTGCATCACAGCCTCTGTGATCAGATTCCTCTGGGCCATTTTGTGCCAGAGGGCGGCAGCATTTTTTCGATTTTTTGGGACTGATATGGATCGGCACAGTTTTTATCCGTTGTTTTTATTGACCATTCTGATGGTCGCTGTGGGCCAGATGACCCAGACCCTTTATGTCCCCTCCATTCCCATGATGGCGGGGGACTTCAATGTGGCCTCGGGCCAGTTGCAGGCGGTGATGGCCTGTTATCTGATCCCCTATGGCCTCTCCCAGTTTGTCTACGGACCGCTGTCGGATCGCATCGGCCGTCGTCCGGTGCTGATCGTCGGCATGATGGTGTTTCTGGTGGGCACCCTGATCATTCAGGTCATCCCCCATTTTGCCGCCCTGCTGGTGGGCAGCTTTATTCAGGGGCTGGGTACCGGTGCCGGTGGCGCCATGAGCCGTACCGTGATGCGCGATCGCTACAACGGTGCCGAGCTCAACCGCGCCAACAGTCTGGTCAGCATGGGGGTGATCTTCTCCCCGCTGCTGGCACCGGTGCTGGGTGGCTGGCTGACCGAGCTGTTCAACTGGCGTGCCGGTTACTGGTTCCTGTTCGGTTTTGGTGCCGTAGCCACTCTGGCGATCATGGCCTGGTTTGGTGAGACGCTGCCTGCTGCTGCCCGTCAGCCACTGCGCGTCGGTGCTGCCTATCGCCATGTACTGGGCAACCCCAAGTTTCAGGGTAACCTGCTCTGCCTGATGGCGACCTTTGCGGGACTCGCGGTATTTGAAGCGGCGGCCGGTGTGCTGCTGGGCGATGTGCTGAAACTGAGCGCCCGTACCGTGAGCGTGCTGTTCGTGCTGCCGCTGCCCGGCTATCTGTTCGGTGCCTGGCTCTCTGCCAAGCTGAGCTTCCGTTTGACTCAGGGCAAACTGATGCGTCTTGGCATCGCCTTTCTGGCGCTCGGTTCTCTCATCATTCTGGTACCGGGGCTGTTCGGGGTGGTGAGTGCCGCCTCGCTGGTCGGTGGTGCGGCTGTCTACTTCATTGGTAGTGGTATTCTCTACCCGACCGCCACTTCCTGTGCCATCGAGCCCTTCCCGGGTCAGGCCGGCACCGCGGGTGCCATTCTCGGCGGGATGCAGAATCTGGGGGCCGGTGTGGTGACCCTGCTGGCGGCCGGTTTCCCGATGACCGGTCAGGTGACTCTGGGGGCCATCATGACCCTGATGGTGCTGATCGTGGCGCTGAGTTTTGTCTGGCTGCGCCACCACGGCTCGCCGCATGAGCAGATGGCGATTTGATGCCCGCGCTTGTTCTCTGAAAGCCCGCCTTCTGGCGGGCTTTTTCTTTGCCAGAACCGAATGAGGTCTACCGCTCGTCCTGTGTCAAGGCGCGTTTGCCGGTTCACCTTCTGCTACCAGTTCAAGAAAGGCACGCATGGCGGGGGTAATGCTCTGCTGGCGGGTCAAAAAGGCGGTATGGCCGATATTCTCCAGCGGAGCGAGTGGTAGGCAGACAAGATCCGAGAGCTTGCTGGCAGAGCGGGCGAGGCCGGCGCTGACGATGGCCCAGCCCAGCCGGTGGCGTACGGCGCTGACCAGATGGAACAGCGAGTCGGTCTCCAGTACCACGTTGAGCGAGATCCCACCCTGCTCGGCGGCGCGATCCAGATATTGACGAAATTGCATGGTGCGGCTGGGCAGCACCAACGGCTGTTGCTGTAGTTCAGCAAGCGCAATGTCGCCGCTGTGCGGGTACAGATCCGCTTCGTCACGGTTCATCAGCACCGCCATCTGGTTGGCGCCTTGCGGGTAGACATGAAAGGCGCGCCGGCCAGCTCCGCCGGCGGGTTCATCAAATCCCAGTCCGATATCGCACTGATGCAGTTCCAGCTGTGATAGCAGGGTTTCGTTGCTGAGCACCGACAGGCGAATGGCGATGTCGGGATAGCGCTGCTTGCAGCGGGCGATAAACGGCATGATGTCGAGATTGGACTGGGGCACGATGCCGATGCGCAGGGTGCCGGAGAGTTCGCCTTGGAACAGCGCCAGCTCCTGCTTGAGCGCCTCCTGTTCCAGCAACATCCGTTCGGCATACTGGCGTACCAGCTCGCCAGCCTCGGTCAGGGCGACAAACTGGCTGGTGCGTACCACCAGATCGGTGCCGACACTCTTTTCCAGGGCAGTAATGCTGGCCGAGAGGGTGGGCTGGGTGATGTGGCAGGCTTTGGCCGCTTTGGCAAAATGCCGGTGTTTGGCTAGCTCGTGAAAGTAGTGAAGTTGCTTGATATTCATCTGGTTGTAGTGGAGGCAGTGGAACCGGCTATTGAAGAATTAATCAATTGAAAAAACATCTTCGATAGAACAACTCTATCAGGATATAGATTTATTTCATTGGTTTTGCGTCAGTCGCCTCTCTAAACTTGAATGCAGTTTGCATTTTTAGGCCAACCTGCATGCCTGCCCATTCTCCCGTCGTAACCCCCGCCAACTTGCCGTCACTGGGTCATCTGGTGGAAGAGGTAGCCGTAGCCATCAACATCAATGGCATCAACCACGCGGTGATGATGGCGACCCCGGACGATCTCGACGACTTTGCCGTCGGCTTTCTGTTTGGTGAGGGGATCATCCGGCATAACCACGAAGTCCACGACATCCAGGTCGCGCCAGCCGAACAGGGTATTGTGCTGGATGTGACCATCGCCAACCGCTCCCTGGCCGCTCTGACCGAGCACAAGCGCCGGCTGACCGGGGTGACCGGCTGCGGTATCTGCGGCGCAGCGGCGGTAGAGCAGGCGTTGCCCGCACTGTCGGTGCTGCCGCTGACGCCGCCGCTGGATGGCTCCTTGCTGGCAGGGCTGCGTGCTCAGATCGCCCAGTGGCAGCTCAAGGGACAGCAACACGGCGCCCTGCATGCGGCGCTGGCGCTGGATGCCGAGGGCCGGATCCTCCACTGCCGGGAAGATATCGGGCGCCACAATGCCCTCGACAAGCTGATCGGCCTGCGGCTGCGTCAGCAAAGTGCGTGCGACACCCTGGTGGTGACCAGCCGCTGTGGCAGCGAGCTGGTGCAAAAAGCCGCCCGCTTCGGCGCACGTCACCTCATCTGCCTGGCATCGCCCAGCCAGTTGGCGGTCAGGTTGGCCCTCGAATACAACCTCAACGTCGTTCATATTCCCAAGTTTGATGCCCCGGTCAGCTATTCGAGCTATCGCCCGGCGGATCCCATCGGAGAGTGCCATGAGTCATATTGAAAAGCCCGCCAAAGCCGGCGGTTTTTCGTCCCTGCAATCCACCATGAAACAGGTGCTGCGCAGCCAGAAGACCCGTCAGAACATCAAGAACCTGCTGCGGGTCAACCAGACCGACGGTTTCGACTGCCCGGGTTGTGCCTGGGGTGACAACGACCACGGCACCTTCCAGTTTTGTGAAAACGGCGCCAAGGCGGTGGCATGGGAGTCTACCGGCAAGACGGTGGGGGCCGAGTTTTTCGCCGCCCACTCGGTGCGCCAGCTGGCGACCCAGAGCGACTACTGGCTCGAGTATCAGGGGCGGCTGACCGAGCCGATGCGCTACAATCCGACGACCGATCACTATGAGCCGGTAAGCTGGGACGATGCCTTCACCCTGATTGCCGACACTCTCAAGGGGCTGAATAGCCCGGACGAGGTGGAGTTTTACACCTCGGGGCGTGCCAGCAACGAAGCTTCCTACCTCTATCAGCTGTTTGGTCGCCTGTTTGGCACCAACAACTTCCCCGACTGCTCCAACATGTGCCACGAGGCGAGCGGGGTAGCGCTGATCCAGTCGGTCGGCATCGGCAAGGGTACTGTGGTGCTTGATGACTTCGACCAGGCCGATGCAGTATTCGTCTATGGCCAGAATCCGGGTACCAACCACCCGCGCATGATGAATGCCCTGCGTCAGGCGGCGCGTGGCGGCTGCAAGATCGTCAGCTTCAACAACTTGAAAGAGGTGGCTCTCGAGCGCTTCGCCAGCCCGCAGAGCCCGCTCGAGCTGCTGACCCCGGCGGCCACCACCATCAGCCACCAGTACCTGACGCCGAAACTGGGTGGCGACATGGCCGCCATCCGCGGCATGGCCAAGTACATTTTGGAAGAGGCGCCAGAGGCGGTAGATCGGGACTTCATCGCTCGCCATACCCGCCACTTTGCCGAGTATGAGGCGCAGGTGCGTGCCACCGACTGGGCGGCGATCGAGCAGCAATCCGGCCTGACCCGCGCAGACATCGTGCAGGCCGCCCGGGTCTTTGCCGCCAGCCAGCGCATCATCAGCTGCTGGGCCATGGGGGTGACCCAGCATCTGCATTCGGTCGATACCATCCGTGAAATCGTCAACCTGCACCTGATGCGCGGCCAGATTGGCAAGCCGGGGGCGGGGCTCTGCCCGGTACGGGGTCACAGCAACGTGCAGGGCAACCGCACCATGGGTATCAACGAAAAGCCGACCGCCGCCTTTATCGACCGGCTCGAGCGTCACCTGCAGGTGAGCCTGCCGCGGGCCCGTGGCCACAATGTGTACGAAGCGCTCAAGGCGCTGGACGAGGGTAAGAGCAAGGTGCTTATTTGCCTGGGTGGTAACCTGGCGGCAGCTGCGCCCGATACCGACTTCACCTACGGGGCGATGAAAAAGGCCGAGCTCAACGTGCAGATCAGCACCAAGCTCAACCGCAGCCATCTGCAGGTGGGCAAGGCGGCGCTGATCCTGCCCTGTCTCGGTCGCACCGAGCTCGACATCCAGCGCACTGGCAACCAGAAGATCACGGTGGAGGACACCTTCAGCATGGTGCATGCCTCGACCGGCGCGGCCGAGCCGGTGTCACCGCTCTGCCTCTCCGAGACCGACATAGTCGCGCGGATGGCTCATGCCACAGTGGGTAGCGAGCGGGTCGACTGGCTGGCTCTGCGCGATGACTATGCTCGTATTCGCGATCTTATCGAGCAGACCATCGCCGGCTTTGCCGATTTCAATGTCCGCATCCAGCAGCCGTGCGGTTTTCATCTCGATAACTCCGCGGCGCTGCTGACCTGGAATACCGCCAGCGGCAGTGCTGAGTTTCGTGCCAGCACCCTGCCGCAATCAGTGCTGCCGGAGTGTACCCGCCATGCCGAGCAGATGGTGGATCAGCCGGTGTTGCTGCTGCAGAGCCTGCGCTCTCACGATCAGTACAACACCACCATCTACGGCATGGATGACCGCTATCGCGGCATCAAGGGCCAGCGCAACGTGGTGTTCATGAACGAGGCGGATGCTCGCCAGCTTGGCTTTGCCGAAGGGGAGCGGGTCGACATGGCGGCCATCTGCAACGACGGGCGTGAACGCTGCGTGACAGGTTTTGTGGTGGTGATCTACGAGATCCCGCGTGGCAACATCGCGGCCTACTATCCGGAAACCAACCCGCTGGTGCCTATCGACAGTATCGGGGCTGGGTCGTTTACCCCCACCTCCAAGTCCATTCCGGTACTGGTGACTGCCTCCCGCCAGCCGGAGAACCTGTTGCTGGTCAAATAAACGGACTAACGCGACTGGCTGTGCTCACCGTCTGCACTTTGAATGTCGTGATGCCCCGGATGAACTGTTCATCCGGGGCATTTTTCTGGTGTGCGGGGCAGGGGGGCTGGTTGCGTGGACAGGCAGGAAAAGAAAAAGCCCGTCACATCAGTGACGGGCTTTTTGCAGTTGGAACCCCGGAGATGCCGTTGCCGGTTTGGGCCCTTGAACCGTCGGTTCAAGGCGGGGTTCGGATCTGACCGCAGGCTTCTCGGTCGTGCCGAGCATGCGCAATAGCCAGAAGGCAGAACCCCTGTTTGGTATGAATATCGGCTCGGGGACTTGAACCGGCTGACAAACACCCCAGGGTATTTCAAAACAGTTTGCGATTAGGGCTGCTGCCCCTCTTCGCTGGAATCGCCATATTGACCGTGTTCGATCAAGGCCGCTTCGATGGTGCGCTGCAGCATCTTGATCCGCTTGTCCATGGTCTCAGAGTATTGGTGGTTCTTCTCTTTTTCAAGACAGAGCTCATGGCAGAAATTAAGCGCCGCCATGACCGCCAATTGCTCGTTGCTGGAGACTTTGGAGCGTTGACGCAGGTCGATCAGTTTATCGGTCAGCTGGTCGGCGGCCTGGCGCAGGGCATCCTGCTGTCCCAGGGGACAGGATACCTTGTAGGGACGTCCCAAAATGACGATTTCTACGGCCTCTGTGCTCATGCCTTCCTCAATACGGCGGAGCTGATTTCCGCCTTTATCCACGTGGACAACTGGGCGGGACTATATAGCGCAGATACATAAGTTTCAAGGCCTTGCTGGCTCTGGAAGAGGGAGAATGCTAGGATCCTGACCATTAATTCTGCAAATTTGCCTGAACTTTGAGCGGATCCTCTATGAGCAAAACAAACCCCCTTAAATATGCGGCTGTGGCCGACATCATGGAGCAGCATGAGCTGATGGCCAGTGCAGTCGAGGCCCATGGTGTGATCTGCGGTCTGGTGTGTGGTGGTGTGGCACTGGATGAGAAGAGCTGGGTCCCCCATTTCAACGATTTGGTGAACGACGGTTTCGGTCTGCCGGCCCCGGTGCGCCAGGTGATGACCGATCTTTATCACAATGTGGTCGAGAGCCTGATGGCTCAAAAAGGGGTTGAACTGCTGTTGCCAAGCGATGACGCTCCCCTCGATGAGCGGATCGATGCGCTGGTGGACTGGTCCCAGGCGTTTCTGGCCGGTTTCGGTGTAGTGCAGCAGGAGCTGTCGCGTGCGTCGGAAGAGCTGCAGGAGATGATCCAGGATATCGCCAGCATCACTCAGGTCTCTGCCGAGTTCGATCAGGAAGATGACGAGAACGAAGCCTCCTTCCTGGTGCTCTACGAACACGTCAAACTGGGGGTCATGATGGCCTTCGAAGAGTTTGGCAAGCGCCCCGATACCCCGAGCGCACCGCCGACCCTGCACTGATAGATTGTTGCAGGCAAGTCAGCCTCCTTTTGCAAGAGCGCCAACAGGCGCTCTTTTTGTCGGCCATATTCTGACTAACCCTGTGAGCCATAACCACTTTTTTGCCCTCAAGCGCACATCCGCCGGTCGCCTTTGTGGTAGCATGAGGCCACGTTTTTCACTTCTCCCTCTCTGCTTATGCCCCAATCTGATGTGCGACAGGTCGATGTGACGCTGGTCGGTGGTGGAATGAGTGGTGCCGTGCTGGCCCTCTCGCTGGCGGCCCTGCGCAAGCCGGACGGCTCGCCCCTCGACATCCTGCTGCTGGAGGCCAGTGCCCCCGAGGCGCAACCATCCGCAACCCCTGCTCACCCCGGTTTTGATGCGCGCGCCATTGCGCTCTCGGCCGGTACCTGCGAAGCCCTCGAGCGGCGCGGGCTCTGGCCGCTGTTTGCTCCCCACTGCGCCCCCATTACCCATATCCATGTCTCGGATCGCGGCCACAGCGGTCAGACTCGCCTCTCGGCGGCGGAGTATGGGTTGCCTGCGCTAGGTCAGGTGATCGAGCTGGCGGCGGCGGGCAGTGAGTTGCAGCGGGCGATGGCAACCATTTCGCACATCAAGGTGATCTGTCCGGCCAAATTGCGCGAGGTAGCGCCGCGGGAGGAGGGGGTGACTCTCACCCTCGAGAGCGGTGAGCAGATTGATACCCGCCTGCTGGTGGCGGCGGACGGGGGCAACTCCTTTGTGCGCCAGCAGTTAACGCTGCCGGTGAGCCGTCACGACTATGAGCAGAGCGCCATCATCGCCACCGTTAAAACCCGGCAGGATCCGGCGGGCCGTGCATTCGAACGTTTTACCGAGAGCGGGCCGCTGGCGCTGCTGCCGATGCAGGGCGGCCTCTCTTCGCTGGTGTGGAGTGTCAGACGGGACGAGGTGGATGAGCTGATGGCGCTCGATGATGCCGCCTTCCTTGCCCGCTTGCAGCAGGCCTTTGGCTGGCGGCTCGGTCGCTTCGAGCGATGTGGTGTGCGCAACGTCTATCCGCTGATCCTGACCGCCTGTGACTACCCGCTGGCCCAACGCACCGTGCTGGTGGGCAATGCAGCGCATGCCCTGCACCCGATTGCCGGGCAGGGTTTCAACCTCGGCATGCGGGATCTCGACATGCTTACCGGGGCGGTGGCCAAGGCGCTGGCAGAGGGGGAGGATATCGGCAGCTTCAAGGTGCTGAGCGGTTACTGGCAGCTGCGTCAGCGCGATCAGGAGCAGACCGTCTGGCTCACCTCCTCGCTGGCTCAGCTCTTCTCCAACAGCCACGATCCGCTGGTGGTCGGGCGCAATCTGGCGCTCTCCCTGATGGGGCGCCTGCCGTGTCTCAAGGCGCCGCTCGCTGCGCGTACTCTGGGGTTCGTCGCCGACCTCTGTAGCAATAATCGGCGGCAATAAATCGCCAGAGTTCAACAAAGAGTCCAGCGAAGAGTCCAACAGTTGCAAACGGGGAGGCTTGGCTGCCTCCCTCTGCTGGCCGATGGCCAGCCATGAAAGGATGAGATGATGCAGATGCAAAGTGTCGATGTGGTGATTGTCGGTGGTGGCATGGTGGGCCTCGGGCTCGCTGCCGCCCTCAAGGAGAGCGCCCTCAAGGTGGTGGTGGTGGAGGGACAACTACCCGACCCGCAGCTGGGGGAGGTGGCCGACAATCGGGTCAGCGCCCTGAGCCTCGCCAGCCAGCAGATCCTGCGCCATGTTGGCGCTTGGGACGGTATTGCAGCGCGCCGCATGCAGGCCTACGACAAGATGGCGGTGTGGGAGCAGGACAGCTTCGGCCATATCGATTTTGATGCAGCTAGCCTGCGCCAGCCCTCGCTTGGTCATATCGCCGAGAACCGGGTGATCCAGCTGGCGCTGCTTGAGGCGATTGAAGGTGCCAGCAATATCCAGTTGCTGACCCCCGCCAGAGCCAAGAGTCTGCAGAGTGGCCCGGCGGGCGCCCTGCTGCTCCTTGAAGATGGTCAGGCCATCTCGGCCAAGCTGGTGGTGGCTGCCGATGGTGCCCACTCTTGGGTGCGCCGTCAGGCCGACATTCCCCTTACCAGTTGGGATTACGGCCACCACGCGCTGGTGGCAACGGTGCGCTGTGCTGAGCCCCATGAGGCGGTGGCACGCCAGATCTTCACCCCGGATGGCCCTCTCGCCTTTTTACCCCTGTGGCAGGAGAACCTCTGCTCCATCGTCTGGTCGTTGCCTGCGGCCCGCGCCGAAGCGCTCTGCGCCTGTGATGACGAACAGTTCAACCGTCAGCTCACCACCGCCTTCGATGCCCGCCTAGGTCTGTGCAAGGTGGAGGGGCCGCGCAGCGCGATTCCGCTCACCGCCCGCTATGCCCGCGATTTTGCCCGCGAGCGGCTGGTGCTGGTGGGGGATGCCGCCCACACCATCCACCCGCTGGCGGGGCAGGGGGTCAACCTCGGCCTGCTCGATGCGGCCGCGCTGGCCGAGCAGATCTTGCAGAATCATGCCGCGGGCGAAGATATCGGCATGCTCGCCAACCTGCGCAGCTACGAGCGTTGGCGCAAGAGCGAGGCGGCTCGCATGCTGGCGGCGATGGAGGGGCTCAAGCGGCTGTTCAGCGGTGCCAACCCGCTCAAGAAGCTGGTGCGGGGCGTGGGATTGCGCGCGGCCAACCTGCTGACTCCGTTCAAGGAGGGGGTGATCCGTGCGGCCATGGGGCTGGAGGGTGAACTGCCCGCATTGGCCCGTCCTGACTGGGCTGTTGCGGCGACCAAGGGCAGTGCCATGCAGGCCAAGGGTGAAAAAAACTAATATTACTGGCCGTTTTTGGCAACAAAAGTAATCCGACAAGGCTGATGCCCCATTTTGGGCATCAGCCTTTAATTTTGGTGTGTGGCGAAACGTTTTTCTGCAAATTGTGACGAAACGGTAAAAATCAAAATTTAATCTCGGCTATGGCCGCTTGAGGCTGTTTTTATCGCGCCATTTATCTTAGTGTCTTGAGTCAGTTTACGGGGACGGGATTAGTTTTTTTTGAGCGGCACGCTCGACGGCTTGTCATATAATCCGCTCCGTTCAAGGAATCCCTCTTGCCTGGCAAGGGCAGGAGCGAGCCACACCCTGTGATCCGATAGTGTTCCCGCTGCGGCGCAGCGCTGCCGGGGTGAAGATGCGGATCGCAAGGGCTGTCGCTGAAGCGAAAAGGCTTTTTGCTAAGGAAAGAATGCGATGATCCAGACTACAGTACTGCATCCCAAACACCTGGAAGCCGGCGCCAAGATGGTGGACTTCCACGGTTGGGAGATGCCCATCAACTACGGCTCCCAGCTGGAAGAGCACCATGCGGTGCGCAGCGATGCCGGCATGTTCGATGTCTCCCACATGACCATCGTCGATTTGACCGGCGAACGGGTCAAAGCCTTTCTGCAACACCTGCTGGCCAACGACGTGGCCAAACTCACCGTCTCCGGCAAGGCCCTCTACAGCGGCATGCTCAACCCGGAAGGCGGGGTCATCGATGACCTCATCACCTATTACCTGACCGATACCTTCTACCGACTGGTAGTCAACTCGGCCACCCGCGAGAAGGACCTGGCCTGGATCCGCCATCACGCCATCGATTTCGATGTCACTGTGACCGAGCGTCCCGAGCTTGCAATGATCGCGGTGCAGGGGCCCAACGCCAAGCTCAAGGTAGCGACCGTGCTGAGCGCCGCCCAGCGCACCGCCGTGGTGGGGATGAAACCCTTCTTCGGCGTGCAGGCTGGCGATCTCTTTATCGCCACCACCGGTTACACCGGCGAGGATGGTTATGAAATCGTGGTGCCGCAAGAGAAAGCCTGCGAGCTGTGGCAGGCACTGTTGGATAACGGCGTCGCCCCCTGTGGTCTCGGTGCCCGCGATACCCTGCGCCTCGAAGCGGGCATGAACCTCTATGGTCAGGATATGGACGAGTCAATCTCTCCGCTGGCCGCCAACATGGCCTGGACCATCGCCTGGGAGCCGAGCGATCGCAACTTTATCGGCCGCGCTGCGCTGGAAGCCCAGAAAGCGGCGGGCAACCAGCCCAAGCTGGTGGGCCTGGTGATGGAGGAGAAAGGGGTGCTGCGTGCCGGCATGCCGGTCACCTTCACTGCGGCAAACGGTGAGAAGCGGGAAGGTGTGATCACCTCCGGCTCCTTCTCGCCCACCCTCGGCTACAGCATCGCGCTGGCGCGGGTGCCCCGCGATATCGGCGAGCAGGCCGAGGTAGAGATCCGCAAAAAGCTGGTCACCGTGAATGTCACCAAGCCTGCTTTCGTCCGCAACGGCCAGAAGCTGGCATAACCCTCTTACATTTGCAGGTGGGCAGGCGTCCGCCTGCCCGATTTAGCAATGAGCGTTTCAACCCGACTCAAAGATCAAAGGAAACAGAGATGAGCCATATCCCGAGCGAACTGAAATATGCCACTTCCCACGAGTGGATCCGTGTCGAAGGCAACGGTGAGGCCGTGGTCGGCATCACCGAGCACGCCCAGGAGCTGCTGGGTGACATGGTGTTTGTCGAGCTGCCGGAAGTAGGCAAGCAGGTGAGCGCCGGTGATGACTGCGCCGTGGCCGAGTCGGTCAAGGCTGCCTCCGACATCTACAGCCCGGTGAGCGGCGAGATCATTGCCGTCAACGAAGAGCTGGAAGGGAGCCCCGAGCTGGTCAACTCCGACCCCTACGGCGCGGGCTGGCTCTATCGCATCAAGCTGGACGACGCAGGCGAGCTGGCCAACCTGCTGGATGCCGAAGGCTACCAGAACGTGGTAGACGAAGAGTAATGCCCTTGGGCCCTGCGAGTGCGGGGCCCATTTGTATGGCTGCAGGCCTCGGGTCTGCAGGCGGGTGAAGTGGCCCATATTCGACCCTCAGGCACGGCTTGAGGTCTGTTTACAGGGTGACCCCCGGGATGCCCGCGAGCATCCGGTGCCGCTCTGCTCTGACAGCGGCATAGCGAACATGAGTGAAGTTGGCACGTGCCGGCTATCAGCACTGTCTATACAGGATTTATTAGCAGGACCTATTTATCAGGAATCAGGGAAATGACCCAGTCACTGTTTGAACTCGAACAAAAACACGATTTTGTCCGCCGCCATATCGGCCCGGGCGAGGAAGAGCTGCGCCAGCTGCTGGCGACCGTCGGGGCCGAGAGTCTGGACGATCTGATTGCCCAGACCGTGCCCGCCGCCATTCGCCTGCCGGGCCCGCTCGGCATCGGTGCCGGCATGACCGAAGTGGAGGCGCTGGCCAAGCTCAGGGGCTATGCCGCCCAGAACAAGATTGCCAAGAGCTATATCGGCATGGGTTATCACGATACCCATGTGCCCCACGTCATTTTGCGCAACGTGCTGGAAAACCCGGGCTGGTATACCGCCTACACCCCCTACCAGCCCGAGCTGGCGCAGGGCCGTCTCGAAGCCCTGCTCAACTTCCAGCAGCTGACGCTGGATCTCACCGGCATGGATCTGGCGAGTGCCTCCCTGCTGGATGAAGCGACCGCCGCCGCCGAGGCGATGGCGTTGGCCAAGCGGATGGCCAAGTCCAAATCCAACCTCTTCTTCGTGGCCGATGATGTGCACCCGCAGGTGATCGATGTGGTCAAGGAGCGCGCGGTTCACTTCGGTTTCGACGTGGCGGTCGGCGCCGCGAGCGATGCAGTGAGCGAAGAGGTGTTTGGTGCCCTGTTCCAGTACCCCACCACCACAGGTGAGGTGAAAGATCTGCGCGCCCTGATTGCCGCCGTACAGGCCCAGAAAGGGCTGGCCTGCGTCAGCGCCGACTTGCTCTCCCTGCTGCTGCTCAAATCCCCGGGTGAGCTGGGTGCCGACGTGGTGTTGGGCTCCGCCCAGCGCTTTGGCGTGCCCATGGGCTACGGTGGCCCCCACGCCGCCTTCTTCGCCACCCGCGATGCCTACAAGCGCTCCATGCCGGGCCGTATTATCGGCGTTTCCAAGGATGCCCGCGGCAAGGCCGCGCTGCGCATGGCGATGCAGACCCGCGAGCAGCATATCCGCCGCGAGAAGGCCAACTCCAACATCTGTACCGCTCAGGTGCTGCTGGCCAACATGGCGAGCTTCTACGCCGTCTACCACGGCCCGGTGGGGCTGAAAACCATCGCTTCTCGCGTGCACCGTCTGACCACCATTCTGGCGCTCGGCCTCAAGGCCAAGGGCGTGGCCCTCAAGCACGCCAGCTGGTTCGATACCCTGACCGTGCAAACTGCTGACAAGGCGGCGCTGATTGCCAAAGCCGAGGGGCTGGGCATCAACCTGCGCGCCGATCTGGATGGCGCGGTAGGGGTGTCCCTCTCTGAAACCACCACCCGCGCTGATGTGGCCGAGCTGTTTGAGCTCTTCCTCGGTCAAGGTCACGGGCTTGATATCGAGGCTCTCGACAAGGCGGCCCAGGCCCATCACGCCATCCCGCAGGATCTGCTGCGCACTGACGCCGTGCTGACCCACGAGGTGTTCAACAAGTACCACTCCGAAACCGAGATGCTGCGTTATATCCACCGTCTCGAAGCCAAGGATCTGGCGCTCAACTACGCCATGATCTCCTTGGGCTCCTGCACCATGAAGCTCAATGCTACCGCCGAGATGATCCCGGTGACCTGGCCCGAGTTTGGCAAGTTGCACCCGTTCGCTCCGCTGGCGCAGGCCAAGGGCTATCAGCTGTTGCTGGCCGACCTCGAAAACTGGCTGGTGAAGGTGACCGGTTACGATGCGGTCTGCATGCAGCCCAACTCCGGGGCGCAGGGTGAGTACGCTGGTCTCTTGGCCATCAAGAAGTACCACGAATCCCGCGGCGAGGGGCATCGTGACATCTGCCTCATTCCGGCTTCTGCCCATGGTACCAACCCGGCCTCTGCCCAGATGGCGGGGCTCAAGGTGATCGTCACCGCCTGTGACAAGTCGGGCAACGTGGATCTGGACGATCTGCACGCCAAGGCGGCCGAGGCGGGGGATCAACTCTCCTGTTTGATGGTGACCTACCCCTCCACCCATGGGGTGTATGAGGAGACCATCAAGGAGGTGTGCGACATCGTTCACCAGCACGGTGGTCAGGTCTACCTCGACGGCGCCAACATGAACGCGCAAGTCGGGTTGACGGCGCCGGGCTTTATCGGGGCGGACGTCTCTCACCTCAACCTGCACAAGACCTTCGCCATTCCTCATGGCGGTGGCGGCCCGGGCATGGGCCCCATTGGCGTGAAGAAACATCTGGCACCGTTCGTGGCCGGTCACGCCGTGGTCAAGACTGACAAGGAGAGCCGTGACAACGGCGCAGTGTCGGCGGCACCGTTCGGCTCGGCCAGCATCCTGCCCATCAGCTGGATGTATATCGCCATGCTGGGTGACGAGGGGCTGAAGAAATCCACTCAGGTGGCCATCCTAAACGCCAACTATCTGGCCAAGAAGCTGGGTGAATCCTTCCCGGTGCTCTATTCTGGCCGCAACGGTCGGGTGGCCCACGAGTGCATTTTGGATATCCGCCCGCTCAAGGAGGCCTCCGGCATCAGCGAGATGGACGTGGCCAAGCGGCTGATGGACTACGGCTTCCACGCACCGACCATGAGCTTCCCGGTAGCGGGCACCCTGATGGTCGAGCCGACCGAGTCGGAATCCAAGCGCGAGCTGGATCGCTTCGTCGAGGCGATGACGTCCATCCGCGCCGAGATTGCCAAGGTGCAGGAGGGGCAGTGGAGCCTCGCCGACAACCCGCTGGTCCATGCGCCGCACACCCAGGATGACGTGATGGATGCAGAGTGGCCCCGTGGCTACAGCCGTGCCGAGGCGGTGTTCCCGTCGGACGCAGTGCGCGCCAGCAAGCTGTGGCCGTCGGTCAACCGTATCGACGATGTGTATGGTGATCGAAACCTGTTCTGCGCCTGCATTCCGACCGAGGATTACGCCAAATAAGGGCGTGCCCGGAGTAAACCAATAAACAACAGGGCCACCCAAACGGGTGGCCCTGTTTGCTATGGGAGGGCTGGCCGCTAGCCGAAAGTGCGACTCAAATCTTTGAGCTGGCTTGCCTTGTTCAGCAGGCTGGCGCTGGTCTCGCTCACCTTGTCGATCTTGAGGCTGTTGTCGTGGGAGAGCGAGGAGATCAGGTTGATATTGCGGCTGATCTCTTCGATGACCGCTTGCTGTTGGGTGGCCGCGGCGGAAATCTGGTTGGAAAAATCCGAGACCTTGTCGATCTCGACCACGACCTGATTCAGGTTGCCGGTACTCGCCCGGGTAGTGGCAAGACAGGCGTTGGTGCGAGTCACATTGAGGTGCATCATCTCTTTCCATCCCCCCAGCGTGTGCTGGATATGGCCGATGCTGCTCTGGATCTGCTCTGTCGCCTTGTGGGTACGGGTAGAGAGGTTGCGCACCTCATCGGCGACCACGGCAAAACCGCGCCCCTGTTCGCCCGCTCGTGCCGCTTCAATGGAAGCATTGAGTGCCAGCAGGTTGGTCTGATCCGCAATGCCGCGAATTTCAGTCATGATGCTGCCGATCCGCTCCGATTCGCTGGCCAGCTCGACGGCTGACTGGAATGCCTGCTCAGCCTGGGTTGCCAGTGTCGCGATCTCCTCTCCTGCCTCGCAGAGCTGCTTGTTGGTGGTGGTGCAGTGATGGCGAGCCTCTTCAATCTGCTGGTTGCTGTCCTGAATATTGCGATTGATCTCCTCTGCCGCTGAGGCCATCTGGGTCACGGCCGTGGCTATCTGCTGGATCTGGGTATCCTGCGAGGAGATATCCTTACTGGCCAGCGAGGCTGAACCTTGCAGATCGTTGGCCATGCTGTTGAGCGAGCCCGTTGCATCGTCAACCCGGCCGAGCACGGTACGGATCCTCGCTTGCCCGAGTTTGATATGGAAATCGGCGATGCTGTGGGGGGCATCCCCCGAGAAGATGAGGCGGCTGATGCTGTCGTAATCCTGCTCGAGCCGCTGCAGGTATCTTGGTGTCAAAAAGAGCGGGTGGCGGTTTAGCCAGAGCACGGCCAGCAGGGGAGCGATGATCAGCAAGGCCTGGATGGGGGGGAGTAGCCAGAGAGCCATGGCGGCGCAAACCAGCAGCAGCGGAATGCTGAACATGGTCGGCGTCAGCAGGTTCTGGCCAAAGCGGATGGCTGAGCCGCTTTCTCGGGCTCTGAGCACCTTGTACATTTTATCGGCCCGAGCCTTGTGCTCCTGGGCGGGGCGACAGCGTACCGACTGGTAACCCGAGATCTTACCCCCCTCATAGATAGGGGTGACATAGGCGTCAACCCAGTAGTAGCGGCCATCCTTGCAGCGATTCTTGACCAGCCCGCGCCATGGTTTCCCAGCTTGCAGATGGGCCCAGAGATCGGCAAATGCCGCTTTGGGCATGTCCGGGTGGCGGACCAGATTGTGGTGCTGGCCGATCATCTCTTCGAGGCGGTACCCTGCCACCTGGCAAAACGCCGGGTTGGCGTAGGTGATGTCCCCTTTGAGGTCCGTGGTCGATACCAGCTGGATGTTGTCGGTCAACTCTACTTCGGTATCTATGGTGTGAAGCGCGCTGCTGGCCATGATCAGGCTCCGGTGTTGAGTAACGGAATGCTTCATCTGAGTATGACAGAGAGCCTTATTATTGTGTCTTTACACATTAAAAAATTGTGCTACTGCAGCAGCACTGGCCTCTCTGCTATTGGCGCCACTGTTTGGTATGAACGCTTTGGCCAAGTAACATGGCATCACGTGATGTAACGCAGTAAAAGGGCAAGAGAATGAAGTTGGACGCAATTTTGTGGGATTACGATGGCACCCTGGTCAATTCGGTGCCCAAGAATATCGACATCACTAAAAATATTCTGGCCGAGGTGGCGCCTCATCTGACCGGCGACAATCTACCCCGCTATTTGCGCAGTGAAGCCGACTATCACTATGCCAACCATGCTGCCAAAAATTGGCAGGCCCTCTATGTCGACTACTACGGCATGTCACAGGCCGAGATGCTGCTGGCCGGTTCGCTCTGGGCAAAGCATCAGGAGATGAACCAAACAGACGTGCATTTCTTTGCCGGGCTGGAGGCGGTGATAGGCCATTTCTCAGCCATTCCCCACGGGATCTGTTCGCAAAACTCCCAAAAAAATATCCGCCGGGTGCTGGAGCAGCATGGCGTAAACGGACAGTTCAAGGCTGTGGTAGGTTACGATGATCTCCCCGCGCAGCAGCAAAAACCGCACCCCTTGGGCGGCATCAAATGCCTGGAGTCCATTTTGGGCACGGTACGCAGCGCATCACTGCTCTATATCGGCGATCATGAGGCGGATGTGCAGTTTGCCCGCAATCTGCAAGCCGAGCTTGGCGGCACCGCCCGGGTGATCTCTGTTGCTGTCGCCTATAGCCACTCAACCCCGGAGCTGTGGGAGCACAAACCCGATCATATTGCCCGTAAAGTTGAGGAGTTGTACCCCATCATCCAGCAGCATCTGTAACGGTGAGCCACGGATTTTTGTCCGTAATAAATAAGACGCCGATCATCCGATCGGCGTTTTTCATATCTGGGGGGAGGGTTGTTAGAACAGCAACTGCGTGAGGTAGCCCATCAGGACAGCCATGCCGAGGATCACGGTCAGGAAGGCCACTATCATAGGGGCTTTGAACATCGATCTGAGCAAGATCACTTCGGTCAGGCTGGCGCCGGCGCTGCCGATGATAAGGGCCATCACGGCGCCCATTCCCATCCCTTTGCCCAGCAGTACCGACGCCAGCGGGATCACTGCCTCGGCACGAATATAGAGCGGGATCCCGACGATGGCGCTGAAGGGGATGGCCAGCGGGTTGTCGGCGCTGGCATGGGCGGCGATCCACTCTGCTGGAATAAAGCCATAGATGAAAGAGCCGATGAGTACGCCAAGCAGCAGGAAAGGCATTACATCGCGAAACTGCTGCCAGGCATCGGCACCTGCCTTGCGCAACTGGGCAGGCAGCATTTCTGTAGCAACCGGGGTCGTAGCTATATCCGGGCAGCACGAGAGGGGGGGGACCTCTGCACTCAGGGCTGAGGTACTACAGCAGGCGGCGCTTGCCATCGGCCGCATGGCCTTGATGGGACTTGCGTTGGTTATGCAGCAGGCGGTTTGCGCCGGAGAGGATCTCTTGGTGCCGGGTTTGCAACCGGTGGTGCAACTACCGGAGATGGCCTCTTTGGCATCAATGACATGCCGTTCGAACCCCATTTTGTCGAACAGCAGGCTGGCCAGCATGGAGACGCTGGCGGCAATCACTGCGTAGAGCAGTGTCACTTTCCAGCCGAATGTGGCCCACATCAAGCCGACGATGATGGGATTCAAGAGCGGGGAGATGAAAAGAAAGGTGATGGTCGGGCCAAAACCGGCTTTGGCGGAGAGCAATCCTCTCAGCATGGGGATGGTGGAGCAACTGCAAAAAGGGGTGACGGCACCGAGCAACGCAGAGAGCAAGTAGCCTCTGCCTTTACGTGCCCCCAGCAGGCGCTGGATCTTCTCATCGGGGATCTTTTGCCGTAGCAAGCTGACCCCTGCACTGATGACCAGAAACAGGATGGAAAGCTCAAAAGCCAGGAATAAAAACATATGGGATGCATCAGTCAGCATCGGTAACCAGTGGTTCATCATCATACTCGCTTGGTGAAAACTATATTTCTAAAATATTCGAAATGATGTGGTGGTCAAGATATTTCTGGTATTATCGAAATGTCATAGCGTCGCAGGGGAATGAGAATGGAGCTGGAAGAGGTTGCCAAGGCGTTGAAGGAGCTGGGTCATCCAACCCGTCTGTTTATCTTCAAACATCTGGTCAAGGCGGGGGAGCAGGGGCTGCCGGTGGGTGAGCTGCAAAAGCAGCTGGAGATCCCGGGATCAACCCTCAGCCATCATATTGCGGCACTGGTCTCGGTCGGGCTGGTGAAGCAGAACCGCGAGAGCCGCACCCTGCTTTGCGTCTCCCAATATGCGGTACTGGAAGAGATCATCGCCTTTTTTCAGGAGGAGTGCTGCGTCAACAGCCCTACCCGTACAGAGCCGTTATCCGCCAAGGCTCCGGCTGGCGAACAGTGAGCGATTCGCTTGCATAAAAAAACGCCGATCATCTGATCGGCGTTTTTGCTATTGAGAAGCCAGGTTATCAACCCAGATTGACGGCTGCCTTGGTCTGGGCCTGTCCCTTGCGCTTGATGATGAAGCCGATGCCCAGCACGACCAGCCAGGCCGGGATCAGTTCGACCGAGATGCGGAAATCGGGGGTCATATACATGATCACCAGAATACCGGCCATGAACGCGAGGCAGAGGTAGTTGCCGAAGGGATACCAGAACGCCTTGAACTTGGGCTGGACACCTTCCGCGACCTTGGCCTTGCGGAACTTCAGATGCGCGAGGCTGATCATCGCCCAGTTGATCACCAGCGCGGAGACCACCAGCGCCATCAGCAGACCGAAGGCCTTGCCCGGCATCAGGTAGTTGATCAGCACGCAGAGCAGGGTAGCGATGGCAGAGACCGAGAGGGCAACCAGCGGTACACCGCTCTTGTTGGTCTTGAGCAGCACTTTCGGGCCGTTGCCCTGTTTGGCCAGACCGAACAGCATGCGGCTGTTGCAGTAGACGCAGCTGTTGTAGACCGACAGCGCCGCTGTCAGCACCACGATGTTGAGCACGGTGGCGACCAGATCGCTGTCCAGTGCGTGGAAGATCATCACGAACGGGCTGCCGCCTTCGACCACTTTACCCCAGGGGTAGAGGGACATCAGGATGGCCAGGGCGCCGATGTAGAAGATCAGGATCCGGTAGATCACCTGATTGGTGGCCTTGGGGATGCTCTTCTCGGGGTTGTCAGCTTCGGCTGCGGTAATACCGACCAGCTCCAGACCACCGAAGGAGAACATGATCACCGCCATCGCCATCACCAGACCGCTGATGCCGTTGGGGAAAAAGCCGCCCTGAGCCCACAGGTTGGTGACGCTCGCCTCGGGGCCGCCGGCACCGGAGATGAGCAGATAGCCGCCAAAGCCGATCATGCCGATGATGGCGACCACCTTGATGATGGCGAACCAGAACTCCATCTCGCCAAACGCTTTGACGTTGGAGAGGTTGATGGTGTTGATCAGCACGAAGAAGAAGGCTGCCGACATCCAGGTCGGGATCTCGGGCCACCAGTATTGGACGTAGATACCCACCGCAGTCAGCTCGGCCATGCTCACCAGCACGTAGAGCACCCAGTAGTTCCAGCCGGATGCGAAACCGGCAAACTCACCCCAGTATTTGTAGGCAAAGTGGCTGAAGGAGCCGGCTACCGGCTCTTCCACCACCATTTCACCGAGCTGGCGCATGATCAGGAAGGCGATAAAGCCGCCGATGGCATAACCCAGTAGTACGGAGGGGCCTGCCATCTTGATGGTCTGGGCAATCCCCAGAAAGAGGCCGGTACCGATGGCACCGCCCAACGCAATTAACTGAATGTGGCGGTTTTTGAGGCCGCGTTTCAGCTCTTCACCGTCTTGTTTCAAATCCATGGATCTGTCCTTTACCTATCTCTGTTGTCTCTTGCCGGTGTTGGGCTCTTCCTGAGCAGCATCGCGATGCGTAGCCAAAACCTGACGAAATCTGTATTTATTTCGTTACGCCATGTCATTTTCAATTTTTAATCTGGACTGGCAACGGAAGCAGAATAGTGATAATTCGCCATAAATGCACCTGTTTTCCGCGCCAAGTGGTGGTTTTTTGGTCAAAATCCAGCTTTTTCATTATATTTTCAGGTGACGAGACAGGTTTTGCTTGGAATTCAAGCAATCGAATTGTCTTTTGTTGACATTTGTTGAGTGGTTTTTATTTCTTGGTTTTTGACTGGGAGGAGAGGGCTGATGATGGAGAGGCAACAGGATGAGCTACGGCATACCCGTGACGAGGTAACACTGCTGCAGCGCTGGGTTGCCAGCGGATTGCTGGTGACGATCTGGCTGCTGATTGCCGCCAGTCCGCTGCTGCTGGTCGCGATGACGGCCATGATGGGGGGCTGGTTTGTACTGGGTGATGAGGGGTTGTTGCACCACTGGCCGTTGCTTCTGCTGGCTGGAGGTGTGGTGGGGGCGCTGGCAGGTTGTTTGCTGGCCGAGCGGATCCGCAGGCGCCACGGCCTGCTGCCCTTTTATGCCCGTCTGCTGAACAATCCCGAACTCAATCGCTAGGTAATTCCGGTTGGCTTTTCATCCCGGCGGCCATGGGGTAATAACCAGAAAAAGAGGGGAGAAGCTTGATGGCTTCTCCCCTCTTTGCATCTGGCGTGGCTTATCTGCTGTCAAGCTGGCTTAACAGAGCTGGCGACGCAGGCCGGTTGCCTCGAGGATTTTGGCGCTGATCTCCTCCACCGAGTGGGAGCTGGTATCGAGAAAACGGATCGCCTCCTGACGAAACAGCCGCTCCACGCTGGCCAACTCCTGCTCGCACTGCTCCAGCGAGGCGTAGCGGCTATTGGCGCGGCGCTGGTTGCGGATCTCGTGCAGCCGCTGTGGCGCTATGGTGAGGCCAAACAGTTTGTGACGGTTGGCCTTGAGGGGCGTCGGCAGTTCCAGCCCACCCATGTCCTGTTCGATAAAGGGGTAGTTGGCGGCGCGAATGCCGAACTGGAGCGCCAGATAGAGGCTGGTGGGGGTTTTGCCGCAGCGGGAGACCCCGATCAGGATGATGTCTGCCTCGTCGTACTCTTTGGTGGTGATGCCATCGTCGTTGGCCAGTGCGAAGTTTACCGCCTCGATGCGATCGTCATAGAGCTTGCGGTTCTCCATGCCGTGGGTGCGATGGGGGCGGGGCTCGGCCTTCACCCCCAGCTCTTGCTCCAGCGGGCTGACGAAGGTGTTGAGAAAGTCGTGACTGCTCGCTTCGGCTTTCAGTACCTCCTCGCGCACCTGGGGATCGATGATGGTGTGAAACAGGATGGGGCGCACCCCGGTCTGGCGAAACTGTTCATCGATTCGCATCCGCACCTGCCGCGCCTTTTCACGGCTCTCAACGAAGGGGATGGTGATCTGCTCGAAGGCCAGTGGAAACTGGCTCAGTACCGCGTGGCCGAACACTTCGGCGGTGATGGCGGTCCCATCGGAAACATAAAATACGGTGTGCACGTTGAGCTCCTGTTACATCGACCAAGGGGCTGGCCAGGAAGTATCTGTCGAAACCATCCCCCTGTTGTCAACCGGTCTGCCATGCCCAAGTTGTGAAGTGGCTAGCAAACCTGAGTCGTTATCTTTTTGTGTCGGCATTGTAGAATGTTCGGGTCATTCGACCATCCCCTATCTTGCTCGGGGATTTTTTTGACAATAAATAGAAAACGTTTTCATGGTCGTTGGCAATAGAAGAAAGAGACAATAACGCACCTTACTCACCTATAAAAATCGGGCACAAAAAAGGTGCCATGGCACCTTGCCCACCAACCTGGAGACATGCAAGTGCAACAGTACGTACTCTGGTACGAGCAACTCGGAATGCAGGACGTAGAACGAGTTGGCGGCAAGAACGCATCCCTTGGCGAGATGATCAGCAACCTCTCTGGCGCCGGTGTATCGGTGCCGGGGGGCTTTGCCACCACCGCCTTTGCGTTTAACGAGTTTCTGGAGTCAAGCGGCCTCAACGGCAAGATCCACCATCTGCTCGACAATCTGGATGTGGATGACATTGCCGCCCTCAATCGGGCCGGTCAGCAGATCCGTGACTGGGTGATCGAAGCCCCGTTCCAGAGCGCGCTGGAGCAGGCGATCCGGGAGGCTTACGCCAGGCTGAGTGCAGGTTTGGATGCCTCCTTTGCGGTGCGATCCTCTGCCACCGCCGAGGATATGCCGGATGCCTCGTTTGCCGGCCAGCAGGAGACTTTCCTCAACGTGCGCGGCATCGATGCGGTCATGGTGGCCATCAAGCATGTCTTTGCCTCCCTGTTCAATGATCGCGCCATCTCCTATCGGGTGCATCAGGGTTATGACCACAAGGGCGTCGCCCTGTCGGCCGGGGTGCAGCGGATGGTGCGTTCGGATCTTGCCGCCTCCGGCGTCATGTTCACCCTGGATACTGAGTCGGGCTTCAACGACGTGGTGTTCATCACCGGTGCCCACGGTCTTGGCGAGATGGTGGTACAGGGTGCGGTCAACCCGGACGAGTTCTACGTGCACAAACCGACCCTCAAGGCTGGACGCCTGGCGGTGGTGCGCAAGACCCTCGGCTCCAAGCTTATCAAGATGACCTATTCCGGCGATGCCAGCCATGGCCGTCAGGTGCAGATCATCGACACCAATGAAGCCGAGCGCGGCCGCTTCTGCATCACGGATGCCGAGGTGATGGAGCTGGCCAGGCAGGCCCTCATCATCGAGCAGCATTATGGCCGCCCGATGGACATCGAGTGGGCCAAGGATGGGCAGGATGGCAAGCTCTACATCGTGCAGGCGCGCCCGGAAACCGTGCGCAGCCGCCAGGAGGCCAACACCCTCGAGCGTTTTGCCCTCAAGCAAGCGGGCAAGGTGCTGATCGAGGGGCGGGCCATCGGCCACAAGATTGGCGCGGGCCCGGCGCGGGTCATCTCCTCCATCAGCCAGATGGACGAAGTGCAGCCCGGTGACGTGCTGGTGACCGACATGACCGACCCTGACTGGGAGCCCATCATGAAGCGAGCCTCCGCCATCGTGACCAACCGGGGCGGCCGCACCTGTCACGCTGCCATTATCGCCCGCGAGCTGGGCATTCCGGCGGTGGTGGGCTGCGGCAATGCCACCGATAGCATCGAGGCTGGCCAGCTTATCACCGTCTCCTGTGCGGAAGGGGATACCGGTTTCATCTACGACGGCGAGCTGGACTTCGACGTGGCAGTGACCGAGGTGGGCAACATGCCGCGCCTGCCCATCAAGATCATGATGAACGTCGGCAACCCGGATCGGGCCTTCGATTTTGCCCAGCTGCCCAATGCCGGTGTCGGGCTGGCCCGTCTCGAGTTCATCATCAACCGGATGATCGGGGTACACCCCAAGGCGCTGCTGGAGTTCGACAGCCAGAGCCCCGAACTCAAGGCCACCATTGGCAAGATGATCGCCGGCTACGAGAGCCCGCGTGAGTTCTACGTCGCCAAGCTGACCGAGGGCATCGCCACCCTGGCCGCCGCCTTCTGGCCGGAGCGGGTGATCGTGCGGATGTCGGACTTCAAGTCCAACGAGTACGCCAACTTGGTGGGCGGTCGTGGCTACGAGCCTCACGAAGAAAACCCGATGATCGGTTTCCGTGGTGCGTCGCGCTACATCGCCGACAGCTTCCGCCCCTGTTTTGCCCTTGAATGCGAGGCGATCAAGCGGGTGCGCGATGTCATGGGGCTGACCAACGTCGAGGTGATGATCCCCTTCGTGCGCACGGTAGGCGAGGCGGAGCAGGTGATCGCCATCCTTGCCGAAAACGGTCTGCGCCGTGGCGAGCGGGGGCTCAAGGTGATCATGATGTGCGAGATCCCGAGCAACGCCCTCTTGGCAGACAAGTTCCTCGAGCACGTGGACGGCTTCTCCATCGGCTCCAACGACATGACCCAGCTCACGCTTGGACTGGATAGGGACTCGGGGCTTATCGCCCACCTGTTCGACGAGCGCAACGAGGCGGTCAAGGCGCTGTTGGCAATGGCCATTACCGCCGCCCGCAAGGCGGGCAAGTACGTGGGGATCTGCGGCCAGGGGCCGTCCGATCACCCGGACTTCGCCGCCTGGCTGGTGGAGCAGGGGATCGATTCGGTGTCGCTCAACCCGGATACCGTGGTCGACACCTGGCTTTATCTGGCGGAGCAGCATGGCCGCAAGTAAGCCGCTGTCTTGGCAAGCAGAATAGAAAGGGGGCCATGATGGCCCCCTTTGTTATCCCGCTGACGAGACCTATTTTGGTTGCCGCTCGGCCCCCGACAGCTCGATCTGTACCTTCACCCCCTCGCTCTGCAGCTTGGTGGCGATGGCATTGAGATCGGAGCCCGATTTGGCCTCCAGCAGGGCGATACCACCGCTGCTCTGCTTGAAGTTCAAGCCGTGGCGCGTTGCCAGCGCTTTGGCGGTGGCATCGTCAGCTTCCACCAGCAGGGTACCGCTGACGGTGAGCTCGGGGCTGGCCGCCCCCTGCATCAACACGTCGCCGCGGCGCAGGCTTTGCTGCGGCACTTTGTCATCCAGACTGCGGGTGACCCGCTTCTTGCTGCCATTGTCGGGAATGAGGTAGGTCTGGCCGTTCACCTCTATGGTGCTGTACTGCTTGCCATCCATGGTGACGGACTCCTCGGCGCAGAGCTGTCCCGAGAGGGGGGCCAGCAGGGTTGCCAGAAGCAAGGTAACAGGTTTGTTCATGGTAATACTCCTAGCGTGTTAGCTGCGATTGGCATCGTGACCCAGGACCCGCAGGGACCATGAGATCAGTTTGCCCGGTTGACGGTTGTTGCGCTCGGTCAGGGTGGTGCGCTCCTTGGTCTTGCGATTGAGCAGAGAGACCTGACGGGTACCGTTGGCAACGTCGGTTACCTCCAGTCGCCATGTGCCTTGCGCCGATTCACCGTAGAACTTGTGGGAGAGCAGGCGCATGTCACGCAATCCCTTGGTGCGCACAAAGCCCAGCTGCTGCTGGTCGAGAGATTGGCCGACCAGGCTGTTGAAGGGGCTCAGCAGGATGCTGCGAGTGCCGGCGGGGGAGACCAGTTCGATCAGAAGATCAGGCAGACGCTGGTGATCCAGGCTCACCATCACCTGAACCGCTTCGACCGTCAACGGTGTGGCAATGCGGGTCGTCGAGCTGGTCGGGCTGTTGCCCACATCCGGGATGGCAGCGGCACTGCCGGTGACATTGATCTTCTGCCACGGCAGCTGCACCAGCGGAGGGAGGGGCTGGTGATTGGCTGCCAGCTCAAGTGCCTTGTTGACGTCGATCAGACCGAAACCGTAAGTCGGGCTGAACCACATGCCGGCGGCATTGCGCTCCCACCCTTCCAGCCCTTTCACGTCGCGCACCTTGCCGGTGCTGCTGGTGTAGCTGACCATCACGGGCTGATGTTTGGCATCGACCCGGGTAGCGCTGCGCGCCAGCAGATCCCGAAAATCGCGTACTGACAGATCCGGGTAGGCGGACATCAGCAGTGCCATGGCGCCGGAGGTGCTGGGGGTGGCGGAGGAGGTGCCGTTCATCACGCCGTTGTAGTCGCAACTGGCATCCAGCTGCGGGTTGCCGTGCAGCCGGTTGGTGCGGGGATCGTCGGTGCGGTTGTAACCCATATCGCAGCCGGGCAGATCCGTGGTCACCATGGCGGGGGAGTCGGTACCGTACTCGCCACCGGTGGCGCTCAGGAAGACGTTGCTGCCGACGCTGGAGTAGGAGGATCTGACGCCATCTGCGTTGAGCGCGCTCACCACCAGGTTCCAGAAGTTGCTGTTTGAGGGGTCGATGTTGCTGTTCTCAAACGGCAATTTGGGGCCGTTGCCAGTGCGATTGAGCACATAGCCGCCCGCCGCTATCTTGTTGAAGCCGTTGCCGGCAGCCTTGATATAGGCGGCGCTTTGCGCCTTGAGGGTTTGCTGTTCGAACAGACGGTCGAGCTGGGCCTGATCCAGATCGTTGGCCGGACGGGGATCGACCAGGCTCATGCCATAGCTCTGGTTGAACACCCGGTTATCGCGGCTGGCATCGCTGTCGCCAAGGGCGTAGAGCCAGTCTTTCTGCAACTGCTGGCTGTTGTCGTCCAGCAGGTTGAACCCCTGCAACTGGGCCCGCGGGGCGATCCCCTTGGTGCCGATGGCGTTGTCTACCGCCGCAATAATGCCGGAGACCGAGGTACCGTGCGCCGTATCCGCATCCGTCGGGGTCGGGTCATCGCTGCCGGTCACCACGTTTTTTGAGCCCGGACGGATGTTGTCCGCCAGATCCGGGTGAGCGATAGCCAGGCCATCATCCACTACGGCCACATTGACCCCCTGTCCCAGCACGCCGGTGCGATGTGCCCACCAGAGGTTGAGGTCGTTGCCTGCTACGCCACCACGGGCGCTGAAGGCATCCTGGCCACTGTTGAGCAGATACCACTGCTGATCCTGCAGCGGGTTGATGCCGGGCAGACAGCGTTCGCTGCTGCTGCGGCCGGTATCCAGTCCGGCTTCCTTGCCGGTCAGGGGGGCACAACTTTCATTTGCCTGAACAGATGCAACTGGCAGCGCCGACAGCAGTGCTGTGATCGCCAGTGCTAACGATGTTTGCTTCATTATTTTTAAACTCCATCTTATAGAGCACCTTCCTGGGTGCGAATGGAATCTACACATGGATGATTAAGAGCCAAAAGAACCTGTTTTCATAAGTTAGATCGGCCTCAAAGAAATCTGATCTTTTTTATGTTAGATATTCCATTGGAGCTGATCGTGTGTTTTATTGAGAGCATTTATCAGCGCTCACTATTGATCTTTTTGTTGTTAGCTCAGGTGGTTAGCTGTCTTTGTTAACTGATGCCCGCTGAGCACTGCCACACTGGCGCTGTTTGTTTGCACTTCGTTCTCTTCATTCCCCATCTCTGCGTCGTCCGGCTCATCAGCTTTCTCATTTTTGTCGCTTGGTATTGGTGGCCGACTCTGATAGGTTGTTCTTCATTAGCCATTTGGACGTCCAGATTTCCAATTTGAAATCAGTCGTCCGCTATCACCTTGATGAGTCTTGTGACAGGGAGTCTTGTATGTTGCGTCGCACCTTCTGGTTTTATTCTCTATTGCTCTTGCTGAGCGGCACTCTGGCTGGCACTGCCCGGGCGGGTGAGCAGGATCGCCAAGAGATTGTGATCGGCACTACGGTGGGGGATTTTGCCGACATGGTGACCGACTCCATCAAGCCGCAGCTGGAGGCCAAAGGGTACAAGGTCAGGCTGGTGGAATTTACCGACTATGTTTCCCCCAACATTGCGCTGGCGGATGGCTCGCTCGATGTGAACTGTTTCCAGCACAAGCCTTATCTCGAGAGCTTTAGCAAAGACCGCGGTTTGTCACTGACACCCGTTGTGCAGGTGCCCACCGGGCCGATGGGGCTCTATTCAGGCAAGTTGGCCACACTCGATCAGCTGAAAGAGGGGAGTACGGTGGCTATCCCCAACGATCCCACCAATCAGGCGCGAGCCCTGCTGATGCTGCAGGATCTGGGCTGGCTCACTCTCAAGAAGGGGATTAACCCGCTCAAGGCGAGCGAGTTTGATGTGGTGAACAACCCGCACAATCTCAAGCTGGTACTGCTCGAGGCTGCGCAATTGCCCCGTTCGCGGGAGGATGTGGATTTTGCGGTGATCAACGGCAATTTTGCCGCCTCAAGCGGCATCCCGTTTAGCCAGGGGCTCTTTCTTGAACGCAGCTACGACTTTATCAACTGGGTGGTTGTGAAGCAGGCCGACAGCGAGAAGCCATTTGTCAGGGATGTGGCGGCCGCCTACAACTCGGCGGAGTTCAAGGCATATGCCGCCAAGCGGTTTGCCGGCTACAAATTGCCGCAGGCATGGTCGACCGGGCCGGTTCAATAATCCACACCAACAATTGCTTGGCGCCACTCCAAAAAAACGCCCCCGAATGCCGGGGCGTTTTGTTTGAGAGAGATGGCTGTCAGGGGTGACGGTAGAAGCGGTTGAGCTCGTTCATTACCTGGATCATGGCGCCCATGTCGGGGGTGGCCCGCTTGATGGGTTGATAGCTGTTGCGATCCAGCAGCTCGAAGTCACCCTGTTTGTTGAAGTGGGTGATGGTTCCGCTCTGGTAGATGGCAAAGTCGTTCAGATCCCCGGCCAGCAGCCAGTTGCGCGGGCTGAAGTCGAACAGCGAGCGACCAATGCTGTAATCACGCGGCGGGTTGCGCACCCCCAGCATTCCCTGCATCAGGGTCGGCGCCAGGTCGAAATGGCTGCTCGGCTGCTCGATCACCTGGCTGCTGCGGCCAGGCCAGGCCACCACCATGGGCACCTGTACCTGATAGAGGGAGTAGTTGCTGCCAGCGCCCCAGCTGTTGCTCTGGGTGTCGTTGAACTCCTGGCCATGGTTGGAGGTAATGACCACCACCGTATTGCTGTCCATGCCCTGCAACTGCAGTTTGGTCAGCATCTCTTCCAGCAACTGGTCGGTATAGAAGACCGAGTTCTTGTAGCGATTCTCCAGCTTCACCAGGTTTTCCGCCCGATAGGCGGTGGCCGGATTGAAGTTGGTCAGCTCCGGCTGGAAAGGACCCTTCATAGTCGCGGGCAGCTGGTAGTCGCCAGGACTTGAGAGATAGACCAGCGAGAACCAGGGGCGCTCCAGCGTGCGTTTCTCCAGCCACTGCAGCCAGTCGGTCAGCAGCTTGCCGTCGTTGGTCTGCTCGGAGACAAACACCTGTTTGCGCAGACCGGCGAGGATGCTCTTGCGATACTTCTGACCATCTTCTATCGCCCCGAACAGGCCGAACTGGTAATCCTGACGCAGCAGTTCGTCAAACAGCACCGGCGGGCGTTTGTCGCTGCTGATCTCTTTGTAGTAGTGACCGGGCAGGCCATAAAAGAGGCTGAACATCCCCATCAAGTCATCGTTGCCGCCGCTCAGGTGATTGCGGAAGCTGAGATGCTGATCCGCATAGCGCTGCAGATTGGGCATGTTGATGTTGTTGAGCATGTCAAAGCGCAGCGAATCGACCACCACAATCAGCAGGTTGCTGTGGGTGAGGGGCGCATTGACGTTGAGCGGCCGCAACGGATAGCGGATCCGGCTGTCACTGTCATCGCTCTGGCTGGCTGCCTGCTTCTCGTACTGATCCAGATCCAGCCAGCCATGTTTGGCCAGGAAGGAGCGGGCCGTCATGGGGTAGGAGAGCGGGAAGTTGGCGCGCTGCATGGTGATGGGCTGATACAGGGTGGCATCCGCCCAGCTGTTGACCACGTGGGTCAGGATAAAGCAGACCAGCAGCGCCAGCCCTACCTGATTGCCGTACTGACGGCGCTTGCGCTTGTTGATCTTGCGCCAGACATAGGCAGACAGCAGCAGTTGCAGCAGGAAGATGGTCGGCACGGCGACGAAGATGATGCTCCAGATCGAGCCCTCCTCGGTCTGGGCCTGATCCAGCAACAACTGCCACACCTGGGCATTGAGGTGGAACTTGAAGAGCCGGAATACCTGGGTGTCGATGAGCAGCAGCACAAGCGCCAGCGTCGCCACGACGGTGGAGATGAAGCGTAGGGGCTTCTCTTTGGGCAATACGAAGCTCAAAGGGAAGATCGTCAGCAGGTAGGTGACGAAACTTAAGAACGAGAAGTGGCCAATCCAGCTTACAACGAGGTAGACCACGCCAAGGGTGGTCGACGGCCAGCTGATGGCGCCCAGATAACGGGTGGCAATCAGCATGGCGAGAATGATGTTGAAGAAGGAGAACCAATGCCCCCAGGTGATCAGGCGAGAGACATTATCACGATAGGGGTTACCGGTTTCGACCATAGTGATCCATCTGCGTTGAGAAACGTCAAATCAACAGAGTCGGGGACTCAGTGCGTGTCGTGGCGGTTATCGACCGATGCGGTCAGGGCCTGGACAAACTTTTCGGTGATGGCCTGACGCTGGGCCGGAGCCATACCGTTGATGATATTGGTAGTCAGGTTGCCGAGCACCATCAGACTGAGATCCACCGGCGCCTTGTGCTTCTCCAGGGCGGTGATCAGGTCGTTCATCAGGGCGTCAAACTGCTCGTTATTGTACTTTGATACGATGGGCATAATCTTCAGTTCATCTCGGTTCAAAGCGCCTTATAATACTTCACCCTTTCGGCTAACACTATGGCTTTGTGACATGAGTCTCGATATCGACAAGATCATACTTCACTCCCTGCGCCAGGGCGGCGATGGTCAACCACACGCCGATACCCGCAGCCAGACCCTGCCTCCCGACGAGGCGGTACAGGGGCTGATGGCGGAACTGCATCGCATCTATAACGGCAAGGGAGGCAAGGGCTTTGGCTTCTTCGCCGACCCCGAGCCTGCCGTCGCCGAGCTGGCGGAGGGGGAAGAGGCCCCCAAGCAGCCCTCTCCCGCGTTTCGCATTGCTCTCGAACAGCTGCTCGGCGAGCAGACCGAATTCGTGCCCTTCTCGGTCAATGTGACCCAGATGCTGGTCAAACAGCTGGTGGAGCACGCCCTCGATGAGCAGGGGGTATTGCTGATTGCCAAATACAACTATGTCGGTGTCGATTATCTGATGATCGCCCTGCTGGAGGGCAAGGAGAGCGTCACCGTCAGCGAAGCGCTGGAGTTGCGTCATATCCAGTATCTCGATATTGGCAAACTCAATCTGGTGGCCCGCATCGATTTGACCGAGTGGAAAACCCAACCCGAGTCACGCCGTTATATTACCTTCAGCAAGGGACGCATTGGTCGCAAGCTGGGCGACTTCTTTATGGATCTGCTGGGTGCCCGTGAAGGAATGGATGCCAAGATCCAGAATAAAGGGCTGCTGCAGGCGGTTGAAGATTATTGCGAGAGTCGTCAGCTCGAACCGGCAGAGCGCAATGACTATAAAAAGCAGGTTTTCAAATATTGCACCGAACAGGCGAGTGCCGGTGAAGAGATCGAGATCAAGGAGCTGTCGGCGGAACTCTCCGCAAAAGATGCCGGCGAGGGGGACCTCGATTTTTACAGCTTCATTGGTCAGGAGTACGAACTGGAAGAGCGCTTCCCGGCCGACCGTTCTACCCTGCGCGGGCTGACCAAGTTTGTTGGTTCCGGCGGCGGTCTGACCCTGAGTTTTGAGCAGAAGTTGTTGAACAGCCGCGTGTTTTATGACCCGCAGACCGACACCCTGACCATCAAGGGGGTACCGCCCAACCTCAAGGATCAGCTGCTGCGCCAGTCGTAATGTGATCAAGCCGTCATTTCCGGCAAAAAAAGACTCTGCCTTGGCAGAGTCTCTTTTTTATTGGGCGAAAGGGGCTGGGCGAAACCGGGCCGGTGCTTTGTTAACAGATCAAACAAAATAAACCACCTGAAAGGGTTTTCATTCAAGTGAAAACCCTTTCATTGAGGTAATTATATTTCAGTTTGGTAATTATATTTCGGTTGTTGTTTTGAAATAAGCCGATAAACAGGGTTATTTCCCCGATTTAAGAAAATGTTTTCAAAACTTTCTGGAAGGAAATACGTAATTGCATTTCAAAAATGCGAGTTGCGTCATGTGAGGCGAATGACGCTTGGGATAATATTCACTTCGCACACAATGCTCTTACAGCGCGGAACTACTACAAGGAAAGGCTCATGAAAAAGAAATTGCTGTCATCCCTGATCGGTCTGGCCACTCTTGGCGTCGCTTGCACTGCTACTGCTGCCATCGATGAAGGCCAGCTGACCATCTGGATCAACGGTGACAAGGGATACAACGGTCTGGCTGAAGTGGGTAAGAAGTTTGAAGCAGAAACCGGCATCAAGGTTACTGTTGCTCACCCGGATCAGGTTGAAGTGAAATTCCAGCAAGCCGCCGCCACTGGCAACGGCCCGGACATCTTCTTCTGGGCTCACGACCGTTACGGTGAGTGGGTCAAGGCCGGTCTGCTGGTTCCGGTAACGCCGAGCGCTGCCACCAAAGCCAAATTCGAACAGCTGGCATGGGATGCCATGACTGTTGACGGTAAAACCTATGGCTACCCGGTTGCCATGGAAGCAGTCAGCCTGATCTACAACAAGGATCTGCTGCCTGAGCCGCCGAAGACCTTCGAAGAGATCGCCAAGATTGACGAGACTCTGAAGAAGAACGGCAAGCGCGCCATCATGTGGGCGTATGACACCCCCTACTTCAGCTACCCGCTGGTGGCTGCAAACGGTGGCTACGCCTTCAAGAAAACCGCTACCGGTTATGACGTGAAAGACACCGGCGTGAACAACGCTGGCGCCAAGATCGGCGTAGGCTACATCTCCGAGATGATCAAATCCGGTCACCTGGAGAAGGGTATCGACTACGGCGTAATGGATGCCAAGTTCAACAAGGGCGAAGTGGCCATGATGATCAACGGTCCCTGGGCCTGGAGCAACCTGGACAAGAGCGGTATCAAGTACGGCGTAGCGCCGCTGCCGACCCTGAAGGGCAAACCGGCTAAAGCCTTCGTTGGCGTACTGGGTGCCACCATCAACGCCGCCAGCCCGAACAAGGATCTGGCCATCGAGTTCCTGGAAAACTACCTGCTGACCGATGCCGGTCTGGCTCCGGTCAACGCCGACAAGCCGCTGGGTGCCGTTGCGCTGAAATCCTTCCAGAAGACTCTGGAATCCGATCCGCACATCAAGGCCACCATGCTGAACGCCCAGGCTGGCGAGCCGATGCCGTCCGTGCCCGAGATGAGCCGTTTCTGGTCCTCCTTCGAAACTGCCCTCAAGAACGTGACCTCCGGTCGTCAAGGTGTTGACGAAGCGCTGGATACCGCTGCCAAGCGTATCGTTCAGTAAGCACGCACTACCCGGGAGGCCGCAATGGCCTCCCTCTCTCTCAAATATCTCTTGGCGTTATAAAGGTTAATTGGCATGGAAGTAGTACCTTCTGTTGAGTCCTATGCCGGTCCGAAGGATAAGCACACCTGGCTTAAGTGGACTATCGCGGCCCTGGTCGCCATCCTCAACGGCTACGCAGCCGTGATGATGTACGCCAGTGGCGAGTGGGTATTCGCGCTGCTGGATCTGGTGGTGGTATCCGTCGGTCTGTATGTCTTCATGAACAAGAAGACCTATGCCCATCGCTACATCTTTCCGGGTGTGGCTGGCATGGTTGTATTTATCATCTTCCCTCTTGCCTACACGATTGGCATCGCCTTCACCAACTATTCAGGCACCAACTTGCTCTCCGTGGAGCAGGCTCGTGATTATCATCTGAAGAAAACCTACAAGGTGGCGGGCGGTGAATTCGATTTTACGCTGCTGGGTGGCGACAACGGCCAGTTCCAGCTGCAGCTGAACCAGGATGATCACGCCTATATCAGCCAACCCGTTACCCTGATGAACAACAAGGCCCGCGAGCTGGCCGTGAGTGAAGGTCGGGCACAGGCAACTCCTCAGGTCATCGAGCTGATTCCGGTCACTGGCGAGATCGCCAGCAAACCGGCCCCCATTCGTGCCATCGTGGATCATCGCACCCACCTGAGCGCGCTGGATCTGGTGCTGCCCGATGGTTCCACCCATCTGACCCTGAGCAGCCTGCGCAAGTTTGCCGCCCAGAAGTCCCAGTACACCCGTCTGATGGATGGCGCCGTGCTCAAATCCGGCGTGGTGATCAAAGACAGCAACCTGCTGCGCGACAACCAGAGCGGCGAGCTGATGCTGCCCAACGGCGAGACCGGTTTCTACCAGTACATCGACGATCAGGGCCAGTTTGTCGGCAAGGGCATTGCTCCGGGCTTTGTGGTCAGCGTGGGTTGGAAGAACTTCGCCCGCATCGTGACTGACCCGGGTATTCAGGCGCCGTTCCTGCAGATCTTCGTCTGGACCGTGATCTTCTCTGCCTGTTCCGTGGCGTTCACTCTGGCCATCGGTATGGTGCTGGCCTGTCTGGTGCAATGGGAATCGCTCAAGGGGCGCGGCTTCTATCGGGTCATGCTGATCCTGCCCTACGCGATCCCAGCGTTTATCTCCATCCTGGTGTTCAAGGGGTTGTTCAACCAGAACTTCGGTGAGATCAACATGTTCCTGGAAGCGGCCTTTGGCATCAAGCCGGACTGGTATACCAATCCCATGCTGGCCAAGGTGATGATCCTGATCGTCAACACCTGGCTGGGCTACCCCTACATGATGATCCTCTGCATGGGCCTGCTCAAAGCTATCCCGGAAGATCTCTATGAAGCGTCCGCCATGGACGGTGCCGGTCCGGTGCAGAACTTCTTCAAGATCACCGTGCCGCTGCTGATGAAGCCGCTGACCCCGCTGTTGATTGCCTCGTTCGCATTCAACTTCAACAACTTCGTACTTATCCAGTTGTTGACCAACGGTGCTCCGGACATCATCGGTGCCAGCACTCCGGCCGGTACTACCGACCTGCTGGTGAGCTACACCTACCGGATTGCATTCCAGGGATCGGGTGGTCAGGACTACGGTCTGGCCAGTGCCATCGCCACCGCCATCTTCCTCATCGTAGGTGCGCTGGCGCTGCTCAACCTGAAATTGTCCAAAGCCGACAAACAGCTGTAAGGAGGCTTCAACATGGCAATCGTACAACCCAAATCAGTCAAATACCGGGTGTGGGCAACCCACCTGGTCATGTGGGGCTTCCTGGCACTGATCATCTTCCCGTTGATCATGGTTATCGCCATCTCGTTCCGTAACGGTAACTTTGCGGTAGGGGAGATCATCCCCTCCAATCCGACCCTGGATCACTGGAAACTGGCGCTGGGCATCTCCATCACCAACGCCGACGGCAGCATCACACCGCCGCCGTTCCCGGTGCTGACCTGGTTGTGGAACTCCATCAAGATCGCCGGCATCACTGCCCTGATGATCGTGACGCTCTCCACCACCTGTGCCTACGCCTTTGCCCGTCTGCGTTTTCGTGGCAAGTCCACCATCCTGCAGGGCATGCTGATTTTCCAGATGTTCCCGGCAGTGCTGGCACTGGTGGCCATCTACGCGCTCTTTAACAAGATTGGTGACTACATCCCCTGGCTGGGTCTCAACACCCACGGTGGCCTGATCCTCGCCTACATGGGCGGTATCGCCCTGCACGTCTGGACCATCAAGGGCTACTTCGAGACCATCGACTCCTCTTTGGAGGAGGCTGCGGCCATCGACGGTGCGACTCCGTGGCAGGCATTCCGCCTGATCCTGTTGCCCCTGTCGGTGCCCATTCTGGCGGTGGTGTTCATTCTGGCCTTTATCGGTTCCATTACCGAGGTGCCCATGGCCTCCATCCTGCTGCAGGATGTGAACAATCTGACCCTGGCGGTCGGAGCCCAGCAGTACCTCTATCCGCAGAACTACCTGTGGGGTGACTTTGCCGCAGCCGCTGTGCTCTCCGGCTTCCCCATCACAGTGGTGTTCCTGCTGGCACAGCGCTGGCTGGTTGGCGGTCTGACTGCCGGTGGTGTGAAAGGTTAAGTTTATGGCCGGGGGAGCTGACTCCCCCCGCTATCACGATTTGCAAAGATTCAAGAGCGGAGCTCGTCATGGCTGAAGTAGTACTCAACAACGTTCGCAAAAATTACGACCCGGCTGTTCACAAGGACACCCTGCGCAATATCAACCTCTCCATCAAGGAGGGCGAGTTCATCGTCTTCGTCGGTCCGTCCGGCTGCGGCAAATCCACCCTGCTGCGGATGATCGCGGGTCTGGAAGACATCACCAGCGGTGAGCTGACCATCGGCGGTCGCTACATGAACGACGTGCCGCCGGTAGAGCGCAACGTCGGCATGGTGTTCCAGTCCTACGCCCTCTATCCGCACATGAACATCTACGAGAACATGGCCTTTGGTCTGAAGCTCAAGAAGATGGACAAGGAGAACATCCACAAGCGGGTGATGCGTGCCGCTGAAATTCTGGGTCTGGAGCCGCTGCTGGAGCGCAAGCCCAAGGCACTCTCCGGCGGTCAGCGCCAGCGGGTTGCCATCGGTCGCTCCATCGTGCAGCAGCCGCAGGTGTTCCTGTTTGACGAGCCGCTCTCCAACCTCGACGCCGCGTTGCGGGTCAAGATGCGGATCGAGATCGCCAAGCTGCACAAGGAGCTCAACTCCACCATCATCTACGTGACCCACGATCAGGTGGAAGCGATGACCCTGGCTGACAAGATTGTGGTGCTGAGTCCGCTCAAGGCCGATGCCGCCAGCAACCTGGAGCAGTTCGGTTCACCGCTCGACCTCTACCACAACCCGGACAACAAGTTTGTGGCCGGTTTTATCGGTTCGCCCAAGATGAACTTCCTGGCTGCCGAGCTGATGGAGATTGGCGAGCAGGAGTGCGTGGTCAAGCTCTCTACCGGCGACAGCGTGCGGGTGCGGGTCGATGCCCGTCGTGGCGCGGTGGGTGACAAGGTTGAGCTGGGTATCCGCCCGGAGCATCTGGTGCCGCTGAGCCACGCCCATGCCGACAGCAAGCTGAGCGGCGTAGTGCAGGTTGCCGAGCATCTGGGGGCCGAATCATTCGTCTATATGGATGTGGATGGTCACGACTTTACCGTCAAGACCACCTCCGACGTGGATGTGGCGACCGGCCAGAGCTACAGCGTGGGGATCCCGGCTGAAGCCTGCTATCTGTTCGATGCCAAGGAGCAGGCGTTCCCCCGCACTGCCAAGTACATCCGTACCTGATCGCGGTTTGGTGCAAGTTTTCCGTATCTTCAATGCCTTTTTGCCGGTCTTGCGACCGGCTTTTTATTGCCTGCCGTTTGGCTAAACCGGCAGGCGCGGTAGCTGCGCTTAGCCCTCGAGATCGGCAGTAATATCGGGCACAAAGGTCTGGCTGGTCAGGGGCGGGCGTTCGTACCCTTCGGTCTTGATGGGGGGGAGCTTGATGGGCTCGTAGTGGATCGCCTCGTAGGGCACCTTGCCTAGCAGATGGGCGATGCAGTTGAGGCGGGCGCGGCGCTTGTCGTCGGCCTCCACCACAAACCAGGGGCTGTCCTGGGTGTCGGTGTAGGTGAACATGTCATCTTTGGCGCGGGAGTATTCGACCCAGCGCGAGCGGGACTGCAAGTCCATCGGGCTGAACTTCCAGCGCTTGATAGGGGTGTTGATCCGCTCCTTGAAGCGCTTCTCCTGCTCCTCATCGGAGACCGAGAACCAGTATTTGATCAGGGTGATGCCGGAGCGGATCAGCATCCGCTCGAACTCGGGGCAGGCGCGCAGAAACTCGCGATACTCGGCGTCGCTGCAAAAGCCCATCACCCGCTCTACCCCGGCGCGGTTGTACCAGGAGCGATCAAACAGCACCATCTCGCCAGCAGCGGGCAGGTGGGCGACATAGCGCTGAAAGTACCACTGGGAGCGCTCGCGGTCCGAGGGGGCGGGCAGCGCCGTCACACGGCAGACCCGAGGATTCAGGGGCTCGGTGATCGCCTTGATGACGCCCCCCTTGCCGGCAGCGTCCCGTCCCTCGAACAGTACCACCACCTTGAGCCCCTCCTGCTTGACCCACTCCTGCAGCTTGACCAGCTCCTCCTGCAGGTGGGCGAGGTGGTGTTCATAACATTTCTTGTCCAGACGTGGCCGCTTCTTGCTCTTGTCCTTCGGCATCTTCTTCTCCTCTTTGAGTCCCTTCTTGCCGTCACTTCAGCTTGCACCAGGGAGAGTCGACTGCCAAGGGGGACGTGATACACTGCCCGCCCATCGCTGGCAACAGGAGATAGCATGAAGCATTTTATGGAGATAGCGGGCCGCCGGATGGCCTATCTGGATGAAGGGCAAGGGCCGGTGCTGCTGTTTGGTCATAGCTACCTGTGGGATAGCGCCATGTGGGCGCCGCAAATAGAGGCGCTCAAGGGCAGCTATCGCTGCATCGTTCCCGATCTGTGGGGCCACGGCGATTCCGATCTGCTTCCGGAAGGCGCCTGCACGCTGGCAACCCTGGCGCGCGATCATCTGGCGCTGCTCGATGCCCTCGGCGTCGATGAGTTCGTGCTGGTGGGCCTCTCCATCGGTGGCATGTGGGGTGTGGAACTGGAGCGCATGGCCCCAGCTCGCCTCAAGGGACTGGTGCTGATGGACAGCTTCGTTGGCCTCGAGCCGCAGATCACCTGCGAGCGCTACCTTGGCATGCTGGCGATGATCGAGCAGCTTGGCACCGTGCCGGCGCCTATCGTCGAACAGGTGGCGCCGCTCTTTTTTGCCAATCAGCCTGATGAAGCGTTGATGAGTGGTTTCAAGGCGCGTCTTGCCGCCTGGCCAAAGGATAAGATTGCAGCCATGGTGGCGGTGGGCCGCAGCTTTGTGACCCGTGAAGATCGCATCGAGTGGCTGGAGGAGATCACCACTCCTGCCTTGGTGATGACCGGCTGCGAGGACAAGGCGCGCCCGGTGCTGGAGGGCTATCTGATGGCCGAGGTACTGGGTTGCCCGTTCAGGGAGATCCCGGCAGCTGGCCACATCTCATCGCTGGAAAATCCGGCCTTCGTCAATCAGCAGCTGACCGGGTTTCTGGCGGCGCTGTAAGCCTGAATGGGTAGCCTGAAGATGGTCGTGAAAAAGGGAGCCGAGGGCTCCCTTTTGTTTGTTCGTATCTCACGGCTCATCACCGTTACCAGATATAGCCCAAGGCAAATCCTGCATAGAGCTCGCCGTCGTGTTGGACGATGGGGCTGTTTTTAATGTCCCGATCATACAATTCGTAGTTCATGGCAAACATGCCAATCCAGTTGGGACTGAAGCGGTAGCTGGTGATGAGCGCCGCCATGGGGGAGAGGGTTGAGCCCGTATCCCAGGCGGGCCGCTGGGCGGTGGCCTCGCTTTCGGAGATGCCGCCGAAGTAGTAGTTGGCCATCTTGTCGCTGCGCAGCATCACCCCCATCCCCGGCATGATAAGCAGGTTGTCGCGCTGGATGGGGAAGTCGGCCCACAGCAGCAGCTCCTGACCCTTGCTGCGGCCGGTGATATCGCTGTTGGCGCGCACGGTCAGCAGGGCGTAGGGGGTGATGATGTTGCCACCGATCCCGCCTTCCAGCTGCCATTTGCGCTGTTCCATGCCGCTGAAGACGGGCGAATCCTCGGGATCCAGATTGCCAAAACGCACTCGGCCATAGCCATACAGGGCGACATGTTCATCCTTGTGGAAGTAGTAGCGCGCCCGATCGCCGAGAAACATGAACTGCTTGCCGAAGTAGATAAAGCCCGGGATTGCGTAGGTGGCATTATCCTGCGCCTCATAGCGGGCTTGTCCCCCGATGAGCGCGGCACCGGCGACAAAGCCTTGTGGCACCGGACTGGTGGGGCTGTCGCTGGTGAGCAGATCCATGGAGCCAAGGTCGATATCGGCGCGGGCGGGCAGGGCGGCAGCGAGGAGCAGGGCCGTCAGCCCTGCCGCTCTGATTTGACGAAAAAAGGTCATGGACACTCCGTTGTCACGATTGCATGGGAAGTCGGTTATTTCGCGGCGCTCGGCAGATCTTCGCGTTTTGGCCAGGCATTGATCACCGCCTTGACCAGGGTGGCGAGGGGAATGGCGAAGAAGACCCCCCAGAATCCCCATAGTCCGCCAAAGACCAGCACGGCGATGATGATGGCGACCGGATGGAGGTTGACCGCCTCCGAGAAGAGCACCGGTACCAGCAGGTTGCCATCGAGGGCCTGAATGACCAGATAGGCCACCATCAGCCATGCGAACTCCGGGGTTAGGCCCCACTGGAACAGGGCGACCATGGCCACCGGCACAGTCACCACGGCAGCGCCTATGTAGGGGATCAGCACCGAGAAGCCGACCGCGACCGCCAGCAGCACCGAGTAGCGCAGTCCCATCAGGGCGAAGGGGACATAGGTGGCAATGCCGACGATCAGGATCTCGATCACCTTGCCGCGGATGTAGTTGATGATCTGGTTGTTCATCTCGACCCACACCCGGTTGACCAGGGTGCGGTTGCGCGGCAGGAAGCGGCGCAGGCTGCCCATCAAGACCCGCTTGTCCTTGAGCATGAAGAAGACCATCAGTGGCACCAGGATCAGGTAGATCATGATGGCGACCACGTTCACCAGCGAGCTGAGCGAGGCACTCACCAGATGCTCGCCGCCACTGAGAATGCGCTGGCGGATATTGTCGATGACGGTCTCCACCAGACTGACGTCGATGAGTTCGGGATAGCGGTCAGGCAGGGTGCGGACATAATCCTGAGCGTGAGTCAGCATGGCCGGCGCCTCTTTGGCCAGATTGATCCCCTGACTGACCAGGGTCGGGATAAGGCCCAAGAGGGCGGCGACCGCCACCGTAATAAAGAGGATCAGAATGACGCTGGTAGCCAGGGTGCGCGACAACCCCGCCTTTTGCAGCCGGGCCACCGGCCACTCCAGCAGATAGGCCATCACCAGCGCCACCAGCAGGGGGGCCAGCAGATCGCCAAACAGCCAGATAATGGCAAAGCAGAAGACCAGCAACAGGAAGAGGGTAACGGCATCGGGATCGGAGAACCGGGTCTGATACCAGCGCTTCAAGACTTCTAACATGACTGCATCCTTACACGACAGGGGCTCAAGATGGCTGCATCGCCCCGACAACCAGCTGCAAAGAGAGGGTATTGTCCGGTCCCGGGGTGAGAATGACCCTGTGGCCGAGACGCTGCAGATAGGCCGGAATATCCTGCCGTGAGCCCGCATCGGCCAGCCGTATGGTCACGGTTTGACCGGTTTTGGCCTCCCGCAACCAGAGCTTGAGCCGGATCAGCGGCTCGGGACAGCGCCAGGGGGTCAGGTCGAGATATTCCATGGGGGCTCCATCACGCAGATGGCCGCTATTATGGCCGTGATAAGAGCATGAAACAACGCTTGTAGCCCTTGATGGGCAAGGGTATTCTGCCGAGGCCCTTTCTGATGGAGATAGAGATAACGTGGCACGCTTTTCCCCCCTGATGGCATCACTTCCCCTGCTGGCTTCCCTGATGGGCGCCACGTTTCATGCCGAGGCGAACAATCAGCTTCCCGACATAGGCACCGCCGGGGTCTCGGCCCTGCCCATCGAGCAGGAGGTACGCTACGGCAACGCCTTCATGCGCTTTGCCCGTGCCGGTTTGCCGATCATCGATGATCCCGTGTTGAGCCAATATATCGACGATCTGGGGCAGCGCCTGCTCTCCAACGCCGATGGGGTGCGTTTCCCGTTTACCTTCTTCCTGATTAACGATCCTAGCATCAACGCGGCTGCCTTCCTTGGCGGGCGGGTCAAGGTGCACACCGGCCTGTTTCTCTACGCCGACAGCGAGAGCGAGCTCGCCTCGGTACTGGCCCACGAAATCACCCACGTGACCCAGCGCCACATCGCCCGCTATATGGAAGCGCAGGCAAGCAGCTCGGCGGTGACCCTGGCCGGTCTGGTGGGCTCCATTGCGCTGGCGGTGATCAACCCGACCGCCGGTATTGCGGCGTTGCAGACCACGCTGGGTCTCTCCATGCAGTCTGCCATCAACTACACCCGCGACAACGAATACGAAGCGGACCGGATCGGCATGAAGACCCTCTACGATGCCGGTTTCGATCCCATGGGGATGGCCAACTTCTTCCAGAAACTGGCTGCCGAGTATCGCTATGCCAGCAAGCCGCCCGAGATGCTGCTGACTCACCCGCTTCCGGAGACCCGGATCAGCGAGGCTCGTGCTCGGGCGAGCAGCTATGGCCGCCGCGATCTGCCGCCGAGCCTCGACTTCTGGCTGGCCAAGGTGCGCATTCAGGTGCGCTATGGCACCGATACTCCGCAGGGGATGCTGAGTTACTTCGATAGCCGGATCCAGAAAGGGGATTATCCGCTCAAGGATGCCGCCATCTATGGCAAGGCGTTGGCGCTGATCCAGCTCAAACGCACCGACGAAGCGGACACGCTGATGAAAGAGCTGGCCACCCGTCATCCGGAAGATCTCTTTATCGTCGATGCCCAGACCGACATCGATCTGGCCAAGGGGCGCAGTGCCCAGGCCATCGCGCGCCTCGAGAAGTTCCGCAGCCAGATGCCGGACAACGAGGTGGTGGTGGTCAACCTTGGCAACGCCTATCTCGAAAGCGGCAACTACAAGAAGTCCATCGCCATCCTCGACCCCTATGCCCGTGCGCATGAGGAGAACAATCTGGCCTGGAACCTGCTCTCTGACGCCTATCGCAAGGCGGGTAGAATGACCGAGCTGCACATGGCGCGGGCTGAAATCCTCTCTCTGCGCGGTGATTATCAGGCGGCTATCGACGAGCTGATCGTGGCGCGCGGCACCACCAGTGACCGGATGACTCTGGCTCGACTGGAGGCGCGTATCACCGAGCTGGAGCGAGCCAAGAAGGATCTCGACAGCCTCAAGGGGTGACGAGAGGTTATTCAAGGGCGCACCAGAGTGCGCCCTTGTTGTTTATGGTGAGTCAGAGAAACAGCTTTGAGCGCTGTGGGCCGCTCAGTTGCCCGGATGCCTGATGGATGCCTTGAGGGCGTCGATCTGCGATTGACCCAGTTCACCAACCAGCGTCTGTTTGAGCTTGCCCTCACTATCGAGCAGGTAGCTGGTAGGCAGCCCGCTTGGGCGAGGGAAGGGGAGCCTGGCATCCTCATTGGCAATAAGGAGCGGCACCTTGATGTGGTACTGGGCGGCCAGCTTGTCCAGCTCTGCCGGGGTGGTCGGGTCGTAGTTGATCGCCACCACGGCGATCTCTCCTTCGGTAGCCAGCGCGTTGAGGTGCGGCATCTCTCGCAGGCAGGGGGCACACCAGGGGGCGAAGTAGTTGACCAAGAGCGGCTTGCCGGCAAAGTGGTCAAGGGCCACCCTTTGCCCCATCGCGTCGGTAAATTCGGGGGCGGGCGTGCAGGCGCCCAGCAGGCCAGCCACAATCAGCCAACAAATTCGTTTCAATTCCTTTCCACTGCCGCTTACCCTGACCATCACTTTCCCCTACAATAGCGCCGTTTCTTGTCCCATCTTGCGATTAATCAGGGAGTTACCATGAGCGAGACCCAAATCTACCACAATCCGCGCTGCTCGAAGAGCCGTGAAACCCTGGCGCTGCTGGAACAGCACGGGATCGCCCCTGATGTGGTGCTCTATCTGGAGCAGGCCCCGAGTGAAGAGGAGATCCGCAAGCTGCTGACCCTGCTTGGCTTTAGCGACCCGCGCCAGCTGATGCGCACCAAGGAAGATCTCTACAAGGAGCTGGGCCTCGGCGAAGTGGATGGCGACGACCTTATTCGTGCCATGCACCAGCATCCCAAGCTGATCGAGCGCCCCATCGTCATCAAGAACGGTCAGGCCCGCATTGGTCGCCCGCCGGAGCAGGTGCTGGAGATCCTCAAGTGAGCACCCGCTTTGCTCGTCTGCTGACCCTGGTCGGCTTCTTTGGTCTGCTGGGCTGGGTCATCCTCTGGCATCTGTGGCTCTCGCCCCATCCCGACCTCAACCCCTGGCTGCTGCCGGTGATCTGGACGGTGCCGCTGCTCTTCCCCCTCAAGGGGATAGTGCAGGGCAACCCCTATACCCACGCCTGGGGCAACTTCGTGCTGATGCCCTACTTCCTCCACGCCCTGACCCTGATCACCACGGATGAGGGGGAGCGTTGGCTGGCGGTGGTGGAGCTGCTGTTCACCACCCTCGCGTTTGTCGGCACCATCTACTACGCCCGTCTGCGTGGCCGCGAACTGGGCCTCAGCATTCGCAAGAAGAAAGACGAAGCCAGGTAATGCAGGAAGTAACGTGCAGCAATGTGATGAAGAACGCCCCGCAAGGGGCGTTTTTTTATGGCGGTGATACCAGACCCGAATCTGCCCGGAGCAGGGCCAGCTGCTGCACGCTGTGACCCATCAGTTGCGGGTAGAAGCGCAGAAATCCTGCTTCGCACCCTTGCCATTGCGCTTCATCAAGGGTGAGCAGCGCATCGCCGAGCGGCATCGGGCGGCGTAGCCGGCGGCCAATACCATTGAGGGCCTGCGCCAGCCCCTCTTTGCGCTGATAGGAGGCGATCCAGTTCTGCTCGGCCATCCGCTTGAGGGGAAGCGGCAACCCCTCTGGCAAGACGTGGTGGTCAGCCAGCAGCTGGCCATAGCTCTGCGCGAGAAAGCGGGGCAGGGGAGCTGCGCTGAACGCTTGCCAGTGCTGGCTCAGCCAGTGGTCGTAGAGCATATCCACCACTATGCCGCCAAAACGGCGCCAGGGGGCCTCGAAACAGGCGACGGCCGCCTTGTGCTCGGGATGGCCATCGGTGAAGGCATCAATTTTGCGGTGCAGCCAGATCCCTTCGTCAAACGGTGCGGCAAGGCCCGTTGGCAGCGAGCCTTTGACAAAATCACCGAGCAGGTTGCCGGTGAGGGAGCTTCCGGTGTGGGCGGCCAGATGAAGGTGAGCCAGAAAGTTCATGATGAAAGCGGGGCCTGCGAACGGATAGTGCCGCTGAGAGTAGCGGATCTTCCATCTCTCATGAAAGTCTTGTTCAGGAAGTGCTTTCACCGGCGCGCCAATAGTGGGTAAATAGTTCATCTGCCTGATGGCATGTCACGGTATTGAGCGAGGAGTAACCATGATGTTGACCCTGATCGAGGGGGCCGAAATTTTCAGCCCCGCCTACCTTGGCCAGCAGGATCTGCTGGTGGCGGATGGCCGCATCGCCTGGATGGGCAAGGGAATGAGCGTGCCCGCCGACTGGCCACTGATGCGTGTCGATGGACGGGGTCACTATCTGGTACCCGGCATGGTGGATCCGCTGGCCCATATCACGGGAGGTGGCGGTGAGGGGGGCTTTGCCTTTCGCACCCCGGAACTGGCGGCGAGCGAGGCGCTCAAGGCCGGAGTGACCACGCTGGTGGCGGCGCTTGGCACCGACAGTCTGACCCGCTCGCCGGCTCAGGTGCTCGGCAAGGTGCGTGAGTTTCGCGCCGCCGGCGTGAGCGCCTTCATGTATACCGGCTCCTACCATCTGCCGGTCAAGAGCATCACCGGCACGGTGGAGTCCGACATCATCCTGATCCCCGAAGTGCTGGGGGTGGGAGAGGTGGCTATCAGCGACCACAGATCCAGCGCACCAACCCACGACGAGCTGGCCCGTCTGGTGAGCGAGGCACGGGTGGCCGGGTTGCTCGCGGGCAAGAGCGGGGTCAGCTTCTTTCATCTGGGGGATGGTCAGGGCGCACTGGCGCCACTGCGGGCCCTGCGTGACAAAACCGATATTCCGCTGCGCCAGCTCTATCCGACCCACTGCAACCGCAACCCCTGGCTCTTCGCCGAGGCGATCGAGTGGGGCAAGGCGGGAGGCTGGGTTGATCTCACCACCTCCAGCTTTCCCGATCTGGTCGAGGATGGCGAGCGGCTGGCGGCCGATGCGCTGGTGGAGCTGTTGGCCGCCAACGTACCAGCCGATCGCATCAGCTTCAGCTCGGATGCCAACGCCAGTCTGCCGCGCTTTGATGGCGAGGGGCGCCTTATCGAGATGCGCTGCGGCCAGATCGCCAGCCTGTGGCAGGAGTGCGTTCGTGCCTGCCAGCTCGGGGTGCCGCTCGAGGTAGCGCTGGCGGTCGTGAGCGCCAACCCGGCGCAGGCGCTGGGGCTCGGCAGCAAGGGGCGGATCGGGGTCGGTCAGGATGCTGACTTGCTGCTGATCAAATCAGCTTCGCTCGCCATCACGAAGGTGATGAGTGGCGGTCAGTGGCGTAGCTAAGCTTTTGGCGTTTTATTGCGCGTATCGATTTCCAAACAAAAAGCCCGACAACTGTGTCGGGCTTTTTGCTGGCGAGAGACAGCCTAGATAGCCAGAAAGCCGAGGATCAGGATGGGGCCGAGCAGGCTCAGGATAAAGCCGGAGACGATAGCCACTGGCACGACGGTGATGCCCCCCGACTTCTGGATAACCGGCAGGGTGAAGTCGAGGGCGGTGGCGCCACCATAACCGATAGCCGCCGAGGGGTGACGCCGCATCAGGATCGGAATGATCAGGATGGCGATAAGCTCGCGTCCCAGATCGTTGATAAAGGCGGCTGAGCCCAGCACAGGTCCCAGCTTGTCGGCCACCAGAATACCGGAGAGCGAGTACCAGCCGAAACTCGATCCCAGCGCCAGCCCATGAGCCAGGGGCATGCCCAGCAACTGGGCCGCCAGCAGGCTGCCGAGCCAGCTGCTGACAATGACGGTAGCGGCGATCTTCATTCCCCAGGGGTTGAGCAGGATCTGGCGCAGCCGCATGCCGGAGTTGCGCATCTGTACCCCGACCAGAAAGAGCAGCAGCATCAGCGCCCACTCGCTCCACTTGTCGATGGGCAGGGCGCGCAGATCTACCAGCAGACCCAGCAGCACACCGCCCAGTACCACAAAGCAGAGCTGCAGCGACTCCCACAGGAGGTGGAGCTTGCCCGGCATTTTGGCATCGCTGGCGGCATGGGTCGGCGGCGAGCGCTTGTCGAGCCACCAGAGGGCTAGCAGGTTGCAGAGGGTAATGGCGCCGAGCATGATCCCGGCCACTTTGAAGATGACGGCGAGGTTGCTGCCAAGGTTCTCCACATAGGCAAGCCCCAGCCCCATCAGAAAGAGAATGAGGTAGACCATCTTGCCCAGCCCCTGATTGACCAGCTTGATCAATCGGGCGGAGGAGAGGGGAACCAGATAGCCGATCACCAGTGGCAACAGGATCAGCAAGACATTGAGCAACATCGGGGCCTCGATCACAAAAACTGATAAAAATCCCACCTTATCATTACTTATTGGCTCTGTGTCACATTTCTCTCGCTTTCCATGGGGTTTCGGGGCCATTTATTAGGGAGTTGTTACTTTTCAGCTTGAGGTGGGGTGTGCGAAGGGGAATGCAGCTTCCTGACAAGGGGCCAATAAAATCAGTTTGATCCATTCGTTCCAGCCAGAATCTGCATGGGGAGTGGCTGCATAAAGCCATTTTGGAGTCGTTGCGGACTGAATGTGGTTTTTCTCTTGCCACAGCCATGATTGGGGTATAAAAAGGCGGTATTCCAAACGCCGATGAAACGGCTGTTTATGCAAACAAAGTGCTGAAAAATACGTGATGGTCGAATAAAAATAGAGCGATTAACCAGGATCCCCGCGTTCCATATTGTTTTTTCACTATCCGGGTGATATTTTCGCTGAAGGTTACCATCGGTTAAATTTTTGTTAAGTTGGCGATGGTGGAGTCACGCCCCTGCGGCGTCTAGGGACAGACAAGGTTGTAATGGATGAGCGACGTTGCCGCACTGGAAGTACGTGATCTGCACAAGTATTTTGGCACCCACGAAGTGCTCAAGGGCATCGACATGACTGCCCACAAGGGGGATGTCATCTCTCTTATCGGCTCCTCGGGCTCGGGGAAGTCGACTTTTCTGCGCTGTATCAATCTGTTGGAAACCCCCTCATCCGGCAGCGTCTCCCTCCATGGCGAATTGATCCGGATGAAAACCAGCCGTTCCGGCGAACGGTTGCCGGAGGATATGCGTCAGGTTGAGCGCATTCGCAGCCGGCTGGCGATGGTTTTCCAAAGCTTCAATCTCTGGTCGCACATGACCATCATGCAGAACATCATCGAAGTGCCGATCCAGGTGCTCAAGGTGCCCCGTGCCGAGGCAATCGCCAAGGCGGAGCTGCTGCTCAACAGGGTTGGACTCTGGGAGCGGCGTGACTACTACCCGGGTCACCTCTCCGGCGGTCAGCAGCAGCGTGCCGCCATCGCCCGTGCGCTGGCGGTGGAGCCCGAGGTGATGCTCTTTGATGAACCCACTTCGGCGCTCGATCCCGAGCTGGTGGGAGAAGTTCTCGGCCTGATGCGCGAGCTGGCCGAAGAGGGGCGTACCATGCTGGTGGTGACCCACGAGATGTCATTTGCCCGCGATGTATCGAACAAGGTGATGTTCCTGCATCAGGGAAGAGTGGAGGAGGAGGGCAACCCCAAAGAGATTTTTGCCCATCCCAAATCCGAGCGGTTCAAACAATTCATCTCCTCCATCTATTGATGGCCGGAGCCCGGATTTACACGATCGACTGTTTTATCAAGGAGAGATACATGAACAAGCTGATGCTGGCGACTACCGTGATTGCTGCCCTCTCTTCCGGCAGCCTGATGGCCAAGGAGTGGAAAGAGGTGCGTATCGGGGTGGAGGGTGCTTATCCCCCCTTCTCCTGGACCGAGCCCAATGGCGAGGTAAAAGGGTTTGATATCGACATCGCCAATGCCCTGTGCGAAGAGATGAAAGTGAAGTGCACCCTGGTCAAGCAGGATTGGGACGGTATCATTCCGGCGCTGCTGTCGCGCAAGTTTGACGCCATCATCGCCACCATGGACATCACTGAAGAGCGCAAGAAGAAGGTGGACTTCACCCAGAAGTACCAGCACATTCCGGCTCGCTTTGCCGCCAAGAAAGGGACTGACGTCAAGCTCGACAAGGCCTTCATGGAAGGGAAAACCGTGGCGGTGCAGCGTGCTACCTCCATGGATACCTTCATTACCGACAACTTCCCGAACGCCACCATCAAGCGTTACGGCACTGCCGATGAAGCCTATCTCGATCTGAAATCCGGCCGTGTCGACTATGTGCTGGCCGACTCCGCTGCCATCACCGACGGTCTGTTCAAGAAAGAGGGGGGCGATGCCTTTGAATTCGTCGGCCCGAAACTGACCGATCCCAAGTGGTTTGGCGAGGGTGCCGGTATTGCAGTGCGCAAGGCTGACAAGGATCTGAAAGAGAAATTCAACGCCGCCATTCTGGCGCTGCGTGCCAATGGCAAGTACAAGGCGATCAACGACAAGTACTTTGAGTTCGACGTATACGGCGAGTAAAAACTGGAGCCGTGCACGCTGAGTCATTCGCCACATAGATAGCGAATAACAGGCCGACCGGCTCACCTCGTCAGTCGTCATCGGGCCCGTTCTCTCCGTGTGGAGCGATGGGCCCTATTAATTGCAATGGAGCTGCATCTGACCGTGTTAAGGATGTGGGTTCTCTTGTTGTTCAGAGGCATCAGCCCACTCAAGAAGTTGCAATGGAGCTGCATATGTTTGATTTGAAAGGATACGAAGCCTCGTTGCTGGAGGGCGCCTGGGTCACCCTGGAGGTGGCGCTCGCCTCCCTGCTGCTGGCGCTGCTGCTCGGCATGCTGGGGGCGCTCGCCAAGCTCTCCCCTTACAAGTGGGCCCGCGCCATTGCCAGCAGCTATACCACCCTGATCCGCGGCATTCCCGATCTGGTGCTGATGATGCTGCTCTTCTTTGGCGGCCAGGTGTTCATCAACGCTGTCTGTTCCTGGGTCAACGAGACCTACAATAACTGGTTGCTGCAGAGCAACCCGTCTCAGGAGTGGGTCTCCCTGCTGCCCGATTATGTGGATATCAGCCCGTTTGCCGCCGGTGTGGCGACCATCGGCTTTATCTTCGGCGCCTATATGACCGAGACCTTCCGCGGCGCCATTCTGGCGGTGGACAAGGGGGAGCTGGAGGCCGCCCGTGCTTTTGGCATGCGTTCGAGTCAACTCTTTGTGCGGATCCTCTTCCCCCAGATGATGCGCCACGCCCTGCCTGGCTTTGGCAACAACTGGCTGGTGCTGCTCAAAACCACCGCGCTGGTCTCCATCATCGGGCTCGATGACATGGTGCGCAAAGCGTCGCTGGCGGCGGGTTCGACCCAGCAACCCTTTACCTTCTACATGGCCGTGGCGCTCATCTTCCTGATCTTCACTGCCGTCTCTACCTCGGCGCTCAAGTGGGCCGAGCGTCACTACGCCATCAAAACGAGGTAAGCCATGGATTTTTCAATCATTCTCAAAGAGTGGCCCACCTACTGGGAGGGCCTCTACACCACGGTCTGGCTGGTGGCACTCTCCCTGCTGCTTGGCCTGATGATCGCCATCCCCCTGGGCATTTTGCGCAATAGCCGCAATTGGCTGATCAAGGGGCCGATCTGGGCCTACATCTACTTCTTTCGCGGCACTCCGCTGCTGGTGCAGCTCTTTATCATCTACTACGGCGCTGCCCAGTGGGAGTGGCTGAAGAACAGTGCAGCCTGGTCGCTCTTCTCCGAGGCCTGGTTCTGCGCGCTGCTTGCATTTACCCTCAACACCGGCGCCTATACCGCAGAAATCGTGCGCGGGGCGGTACACAACATGCCGCGTGGCCAGATTGAGGCGGCCAACGCCTTTGGCATGACCCGCTGGCAGACCCTGACCCGGATCATTCTGCCCAACTCGTTTCGCCGAGCGCTGCCTGCCTACAGCAACGAGGTGATCTTCATGCTGCAAGGCTCGGCGGTGGCGGGCATCATCACCATCGTCGATCTGACCGGCGCTGCGCGGATCATCAACTCCCGCTACTACAGTCCGTTCGAGGCGTTTTTGACAGCCGGTCTGCTCTATATGCTGCTCACCTTTGTCATCGTCTGGCTGTTCAAGAAGTGGGAGACACGCTGGCACGCCCATCTGCGGCCGCGCAGTGTGTGACCGGTTAACGCCAGATGAAAAGCCCCGCCACGTCGACGGGGCTTTTTTTCGCCCGGCAATTGCCATCGGCCGTTTGCCAAATGGTGGCCGAGCAGGGACAATGCCTGCCCGAGAGCAGCCGGCGTGCCGGTTGCTGGCCTTTTTCCTGTTCGCCGAGGTGTTATGTACCGGATCCTGTTTCAACACGCCGATTTTCTGGTTATCGACAAGCAGGCCGGCATCGGCATGCATGACGAGAAGGGAGAAGAGGGAGGAGAGACTGAGCCCGGGCTGGTCAATCGGGTGAAGGCCGATACGGGTCTGACCCTCTATCCGGTACACCGGCTCGACAAGATGACTTCCGGCTTGGTGCTGCTGGCCCGCACCACGGAGGCGAACCGCGAACTGAGCATGGCCTTTGCGGCCCGCGAGGTGAGCAAACAGTATCTGGCGCTCTCCGATCGCAAACCCAAGAAGAAGCAGGGCTGGGTGAAGGGGGATATGCAAAAGGGGCGCGGCGGCAGCTGGATGCTGGCGCGCACGCTGGATAATCCTGCCATCAGCTGGTTTGATTCGGTGTCGGTGCGCGAGGGGCTGCGGCTCTATCGCATCAAACCGCAGACTGGCAAGACCCACCAGATCCGGGTTGCCCTCAAAAGCATCGGCGCCCCCATTCTCGGGGATGAGCGCTATGGCGGTACGTCAGCCGATCGCGGTTATCTGCATGCCTGGCGGCTGAGTTTCACCCTGGCCGGCGAGCCGTTCGATTTTGTCTGCCCGCCCACACAGGGAGCCGAGTTTGTCACCCCCGAGCTGACCGCGGCGATTGCCGCTCTTGCCCCTTGAGGCTCCCATGACAAGCCGCTCGCCAGCTGAACCAGTGGTGCCGAAAGAGGGTGGGGGGAATCGAGAGTGCGGGAGTGCTGCGCGCTGGATCCTGGCCGACTTTGACGACACCCTGGCCCCCGGCGACAGCCATGCCGGCTTACTGCGCTACATTCTGCGCCGCAGGCTCTGGCCGCTATTGCTGTTGCCGGTGATTGCGCTGGGTGGGTTGGTCTATCTGGTTCCCAGCCAGCGGCGGCGCGGCATCTCCCTTATCTGGTGGGCCATCACGCTTTGGCTCTCTCCCCTCGGCTGGCGCAAGCTGGTGCGCGCCTACTGCCACACTCGTCCGGGGCTCTTTCGCGAGGCGCATCGGCTGCTTGAAGAAGAAGGGCATCGCTGCTGGGTGATCTCCGCCAGCCCCTGCGCACTGGTGCGAGCCCAGCTCTATCAGCAACTGCCCGGCCAGTTGCCCCACCGGATTATTGGCTCGCAAATGCACTACCGGCTTGGCGGCCTGATGCCGCGCTTCTACTGCCACGGTCAGCACAAGCTGCTGCCAGAGATCTGCGCCCTTGATACCGAGCTGGCCTTGAGCGACAGCCTGCACGATCTGCCGCTGCTGGGGTTGGGGAAAGAGGCGTGGTTGATCAATCCGACGCCCACGCGACTGCAAAAAGCCCGTGCCCGCTTGCCCCATCTGATGGTCAAAAACTGGCAACTGTAAGGCAAAGCTGACAGCCATGCGGGTCGTCACACTTTGATCCGCAGGGCTGCGGCTTGAATGTCACAATCAATTTACATCTTTTGCTGCCAGCTACGAAAAACTATCTGCAACCTGCCTCTTCTCTTCCTGCTACGCCCTGCCTCTAATGAAACAAGTTGTTAACACTTGCTGCGCGCTGCGTGCCGCAATCCGTTTTAACCGAATCAAGAGCAAGGAGCGCCCGATGAATGCCACCTCTTCCGCCACCCATACCATCAATCCGTTAGGCACTGACGGTTTCGAGTTCGTCGAGTACACGGCCCCCGATGCCAAGGGGATTGCCGCCCTCAAGAGCCTGTTTGTGTCGCTCGGGTTTGCCGAGGTCGCCAAGCACAAACACAAGCAGTGCTGGCTCTACCGGCAGGGGGATATCAACTTCGTGGTCAACGCCGAGCCCCACTCCCAGGCGGAGCAGTTTGCCAGCCTGCACGGGCCTAGCGTCTGCGGCATGGCATTTCGGGTGAGCGATGCGGGCAAGGCACAGCAGTTCGCCATCGCCAAGGGGGCCAAGCCCTTTGTCGGCAAGATTGGCCCCATGGAGCTCAACATTCCCGCCATCTACGGTATCGGCGAGAGCACCCTCTCCTTTGTCGACCGCTACGGCGACAAGGGCTCCATCTATGACGTGGATTTTGTCTTCTACCCCGACTGGCAGGCCCGGATGGCGGAGGTGGATGCCGGTCTCATCGAGATCGATCACCTGACCCACAACGTCCATCGCGGCAATATGGATGTCTGGTCCAACTTCTACGAGCGGATCGGCAACTTCCGTGAAATTCGTTACTTCGATATCGAGGGCAAGCTGACCGGGTTGCATTCACGCGCTATGACGGCTCCCTGCGGCAAGATCCGCATCCCCATCAACGAGTCGGCGGATGACAAGTCCCAGATTGAGGAGTACCTGCGCCAGTACAAGGGGGAGGGGATCCAGCATATCGCACTCTCCTCGGCCGACATCTACCACACCATCCGCACCCTGCGCAGCCGCGGCACCGGTTTTATGCCGACGCCGGATACCTACTACGAGAAGGTGAACAGCCGGGTCGAGGGGCATCAGGAGGATCTGTCTGCCCTCAAAGAGCTACGCATCCTCATCGACGGCTCCCCCACCAAGGATGGCATCCTGCTGCAGATCTTTACCGATACCGTGATAGGCCCGGTCTTCTTCGAGATCATTCAGCGCAAGGGCAACGAAGGGTTTGGCGAGGGCAATTTCAAGGCGCTCTTTGAATCGATCGAGCTGGACCAGATCCGCCGCGGCGTGCTGGATGGCTGCGAGGATGAGAAGGGTGCCCGCAAAGAGGGAGCGAGCAATGCGTAACTGGATTAACTTTCCCCACCGGGAGGGAACCCACTCCCGACAGGCTCATGCCGACCTGCCTGAACAGGCCATCTATGAGCGCGAGCTGGGGCGTAGTGGCTTTTTCGGCCCCGCCACCCACATGCACCACAAGCATGCCCCTACCGACTGGAGCAGTTGGGAGGGGCCGCTGCGGCCACGGCTGTTTGACTTGAATGCCCTCCAGGAGGAGGTGAGTTCACACTCCCCCTGGGTGGCCCCCGACATTCTCAGCAACCCCCACTGCCGCTACCGAGTCTGGCGGCTATCCGAGGCGATGCCGTTTCTGGTGCGCAATGCCGACGGCGACGAGCTGCTCTTTATCCACGAAGGGAGCGGCGAGTTCTTCTGCGACTACGGCCACCTGACTCTTCGCGATGGCGACTATGTGGTGATCCCCCGCGGTACCATGTGGCGCATTGAGCCGACGGCGCCCCTGTTCATCCTGATGATCGAGGCGACCAACGACAGCTATCAGCTACCGGAGAAGGGGCTGGTGGGCAATCACGCCATCTTCGACCCGGCGGCGCTGGATGTGCCCGCCATCAACGAACGCTTTTTGGCCCAGCAGGATGAGAATCCCTGGTCGCTGCAGGTCAAACGCCACGATCAGGTGTCGGTCATCACCTGGCCGTTCAACCCGTTGGATGCACAAGGGTGGCACGGGGATTTGTGCGTGGTGCGCCTCAACTGGCGGGATATCCGCCCGCTGATGAGCCACCGCTACCATCTGCCGCCGTCGGCTCATTCGACCTTTGTGGCGAGCCGCTTCGTGATTTGTACCTTCGTGCCGCGCCCCATCGAGAGCGACCCCGGCGCCCTCAAGGTGCCCTTCTATCACAGCAACGACGATTACGACGAAGTGCTCTTTTACCACGCCGGGGACTTCTTCAGCCGGGACAATATCGAGCGGGGAATGGTCACCTTCCATCCTGCCGGATTCACCCACGGCCCCCATCCCAAGGCGTTTGCGGCAGGGCAGGCCTATGCCAAGAAGTTCACCGACGAGGTGGCGGTGATGCTAGATACCCGCGATGCGCTGAACGTCGGCAGTCTGTGCGAACGGATCGAGAACACCCGGTATGTCTCCAGCTGGCAGCGCCCGGACGCGGCTGCTGGCAAATAAGGAATCGCTTATGAAATTGGCAACATTGAATAATGGCAAGCGCGATGGCGCTTTGGTGGTAGTGAGCCGGGATCTGACCCGGGCGGTGCGGGTGAGCGAGATTGCTTCCACCCTGCAGGCCGCCCTCGATGAGTGGGCCGAGGTTGCCCCCAAGCTGGAGGCTGTCTATCAGCAGCTTAACGAGGGCCGTGTGACCGAGGCATTCCCCTTTGACGAAGCGTCTTGCCTATCTCCGCTGCCGCGTGCCTACCAGTGGGCCGATGGCAGCGCCTACGTCAACCATGTGGAGCTGGTGCGCAAGGCCCGCGGCGCCGAGATGCCGGAGAGCTTCTGGCACGATCCGCTGATGTATCAGGGGGGCTCCGACAGTTTTCTCGCCCCCCGTGGGCCGATTGTCATGGGCTCCGAGGAGTGGGGGATCGATTTCGAGTCGGAAGTGGCCATCATCACCGATGATGTGCCGATGGGGGTAAGCCCGCAGGGGGCTGCCAGCCACATCAAGCTGCTGATGCTGGTCAACGATGTAAGCCTGCGCAACCTGATCCCGGGGGAGCTGGCCAAGGGCTTTGGCTTCTTCCAGTCCAAACCGTCCAGCGCCTTCTCGCCGGTGGCCATCACTCCGGACGAGCTCGGCGATGACTGGCGTGATGGCAAAGTGCATCTGCCGCTTCTGACCCACCTCAACGGTGCGCTGTTCGGTGCGCCAGAAGCCGGGGTGGACATGACCTTCAACTTCTTCGAGCTGATTGCCCATGCGGCCAAGACCCGGCCCCTTGGTGCGGGCTGCATCATCGGCTCCGGCACCGTCTCCAACTACGATCGCAGCGCCGGTTCATCCTGCATCGCCGAGCGGCGCATGCTGGAAATTCTTGATTGTGATCAAGCTATAACCCCCTATATGAAATTTGGTGATAGAGTGGCCATCACCATGCTGGATCGCAATGGCAAGAGTCTGTTTGGCACACTCTCCCAGCAAGTGGTGCAGGGTGGCAGCCAGACAGAGTGATGATCCCCGAGAGATGGGGGGCCGACAGGGGGCGAGGCTGCCTGTCGGTTGACAAAAGAAGGACGAAGTATGTTGCAGTTGTTTGGCTACTGGCGCTCGTCAGCCAGTTTTCGGGTGCGGATCGTGTTGCAGCTCAAGGGACTGGATTATGAGCAGCACCCGATCAATTTGCGGCAGGGGGAGCAGCGCGAGAAGAGTTACAAACGGATCAACCCGCAGGGGCTGGTGCCCTTTCTGGTGGATGGCGATGTGCAGATCGGTCAGTCGGTCGCCATCATGGAGTACCTTGACGAGACCTATCCCGCCCACCCCCTGATGCCCTCGGCCCCCGAGGCACGCGCCAAGGTACGCCAGATAGTCAACATGATCGCCTGTGATATCCACCCGCTCAACAACCTGCGGGTGCTCAACTATCTGGAAGAGCACTTCAGGGTGGGCAAGGAGCAGGAGGCGGTTTGGTATCGCCACTGGATTGACGAAACCTTTACCGCCCTTGAACAGCTGTTGATGACCACCGCCGGTATCTACTGCGTCGGCAACGAGGTCACTCTGGCGGATTGCATGCTGGTGCCCCAGGTCTACAACGCCCGCCGCTACGAGATGACGCTGGACGATTACCCCACTATCCGCCGCATCGTCGCCAACTGCGAACAGTTGCAGGCCTTTATCAAGGCAGCCCCTGCCAACCAGCCGGATGCGCAGCCCTGAGCGCGCGATGCTGCATTTTGATGGTTAAAGCAGCAAATACTCGTTGAGCCAGTGAGATGACTGGCTCACTCACGAAATATGTTCGCGCTGTTGCCAAAACTCAGCTTGTTTTGTGAACTGCCATGGCAGCCCTTCCTGTGTGTTGGAATGGCTGCCATGGTGGGATTGGCATCAATTAGTTCTGCATATCCGTGATGTAATAGGTCACGGGATATGTTATCGGTTTTTTCATGTCCTGATTCACGAGACCTACTTTTTTGGCATTTTCAATGTTGTAGGTTGCACGTCGACTCTCAGACGAGGTGATGGCCTTTAGCTCCTCTGCCGGAATTTTGGTGCAGGAGGAGTAAATGGTGCGAAAGAGCGAGTTGTATTTTTCAGCGTCGTCCAAAATACGCTGTGCCTGATCCGGCTTCAGGTAATCATTGATTTCATTTGCCGCGGCAGCAGGATGAAGTAAGAAAGATGCCATTGGCATGGCATAACGCTCATTCGATGCACAGTAAATTATAGTTGCAGAAGAGGCGACATTTGATGCGTTAATCATATTCAGCTTCGTTGGATTTTTACGCAACGCCTCGTAGGCCATATACCCGGAGTCCATATCGCCGCCTCCGCTATTGAGGTATATGTCTATATTTTTAATGTTGCGATAATTGCCGTTAATTTCATCAACAGAGGATAACAGCCAGGCCACTGTCTGCGGATCTATGCCTGCATTGAAGTAGATGGCTGCCTTATCTACATCTGTGTCATTGACCGTATTTCCCTTGATGAAAAAAATGTTGGCGTGCACATGTAGCGGTAATGCCAGAGCAAGCAAAATTAGTTTTTTTCTCAACATAGATACCTCATCGATAATATATTCAGGGACACATGGTTGCTGACAATATCACTATTTCAAATATCGGCATCTGAAAAAAGGATTGCTGTTAATTGATACTTACATTAATTCAGTGTCAGCTACCCTGATTTCACCTCCACATGACGAATGCCATAGTGCCAGTTATGTAGCAGGGGAATACACCATCCCATTCTTCGATACGTGGTGCTCTGTCCGAGCCTATGCTCACACTTTCAACGTTGGTTTTATGGGCCATGTTCTGATCGTCGGTTTACTCTATTTGCCATAAGAAAAAGCCCTTCACCGTGGTGAAGGGCTTTTTGCTATCTGGCGTTAGCCGCTGGGGTCGCCCCGCTCTGGCTTAGTAGCCCTGCTGGTGCACGTCCATTACGGCGCGGCCAGACGGGTCGGCCATCTCCTTGAACTTGGCATCCCACTCCAGCGCGGTGGGGGTGGAGCAGGCGACCGACTTGCCGTAGGGCACGGTACGGGCGGCAGCTTCCAGCGGGAAGTGCTCGTCGAAGATGGCACGGTAGAAGTAGGCCTCCTTGGTGAGCGGGGTGTTGATGGGGAAGCGGAATGCGGCCGCCTCGAACATCTGATCCGTCACTTCCTGTTCCACCATGGCTTTCAGGCTGTCGATCCACGAATAACCTACACCGTCGGAGAACTGCTCCTTCTGGCGCCACGCCACTTCGTGGGGCAGCAGATCCTCGAACGCTTCGCGCAGGATATGTTTCTCGATCTTGCCCTTGCCGCACATCTTGTCGGCGGGCTGCAGGCGCATCGCCACGTCCATGAACTCCTTGTCGAGGAAGGGCACACGACCTTCCACACCCCAGGCGGCCATCGACTTGTTGGCGCGCAGGCAGTCATAGAGGTGCAAGGAGGCGAGCTTGCGCACGTTCTCTTCGTGGAACTCGCGGGCGTTGGGCGCCTTGTGGAAGTAGAGGTAGCCACCGAACAGCTCGTCGGAGCCTTCGCCGGAGAGCACCATCTTGATCCCCATCGCCTTGATGTAGCGGGCCATCAGATACATGGGCGTGGAGGCGCGGATGGTGGTGACGTCATAGGTCTCTAGGTGATAGATGACGTCGCGCAGGGCATCCAGACCCTCCTGCACGGTGAAGTGGATCTGGTGGTGGATGGTGCCCAGATGGTCAGCCACTTTACGGGCGGCGGCGAGATCCGGCGACCCTTCGAGCCCCACGGCGAAGGAGTGCAGTTGCGGCCACCAGGCTTCGCTCTTGCCATCGTCCTCGATGCGGCGCGCCGCATAGAGCTTGGTGATGGCGGAGATAACGGAGGAGTCCAGCCCACCGGAGAGCAGCACGCCATAGGGCACGTCGCACATCAGCTGGCGTTTGACCGCTGCTTCCAGCGCCGCTTTCAGCTCGGCCTTGTCGCTGACGTTGTGCTCGACCGCGCTGTATTCCATCCAGTCACGCTTGTACCACTGTTTGAGCTCGCCATCCTTGCTCCACAGGTAGTGTCCCGGTGGGAAGGTTTCGACGCTTTTGCAGACCGGCACCAGCGCCTTCATCTCGGAGGCGACATAGAAGTTGCCGTGCTCGTCGCGACCGGTATAGAGGGGGATGATCCCCATGTGGTCGCGACCAATCAGGTAGGCATCCTGTTCGGCGTCATAAAGGATAAAGGCAAAGATGCCGTTGAGATCATCGAGAAACGCCGGGCCCTTCTCCTTGTAGAGGGCGAGCAGCACTTCACAGTCAGATTTGGTCTGGAACTGGAAGTCGACCTTGAGGGTCTTCTCCAGCTCTTTGTGGTTGTAGATCTCGCCGTTGACCGCCAGCACATGGGTGCGCTCGGGGTTGTAGAGCGGCTGGGCGCCATTGCCCGGGTCGACGATAGCCAGACGCTCGTGCACCAGAATGGCTTTGTCGGAGCTGTAGACGCCGGACCAGTCAGGCCCGCGGTGACGAAGTCGCTTGGACATCTCCAGCGCCGATTTGCGCAGGGCTACTGCATCGGACTTGATATCCAGAATGCCGAAAATTGAACACATTGGCGGTAATCCTCTTGATTTTTATATGAGCCCCCCACGTTTGGGCTCGAAATTCCATTTACATTCCTCGTCAGACACAATGCCTAGCGGAAAAACCTTTTGCAAGCGGGAAAACCGCAGAAAATCATGCCGTAAGCGTCAAGCGGATCAACAGGATAAGGGCTGCTGCAACGGGGCTGGGTGACGTGAACGTCAAGCCGAGGCGGGTTCGAAGATGACGTAGACCTTGCGACAGGGGGTAAGGGTCTCCCACTCGCCGACAAAGCCGGCCGGAATCACGAATTGATCGCCGGGTTTGAGGGCCAGCTGGCCGCCCTGACTGTCGTGGATCACCACATCCCCCTCCAGCAGCTGGCAATACTCGTGCTCTGTGTAGTGGATGGCCCAGCGGCCCGGCTCGCAAGCCCAGAAGCCCACGTGAAACTGCTGGCTGGGATCTGAGTAGTGGTTCCACACCGTCTGGCTCGGGTGGCCCGCTTTAATGCGCTCGGGGGCGGGCATCAGCGGGGTAGGGGCCGCCTCGTGGCGGTCGAGCAAAATCCAGTCGTTGAGGGTCTTCATGGTGCCTCCTTGGCTTCGGCAGATAGGAACGCGGGGCCATCCGGTCCCGCGTTTGTTCGTTTTATTAAACGAGGTTGTGCATAACTTAAACGATGCACATTCCCTTGCCAAGGGCCGCTGGCTGCAGGATCAGAGCGGCTGCAAACGGCGGATCACATGGCGGGCAAAGCCGCTGCCCGCTTCGTTGTAGACGTTGAACACCGCATCCACCCCCTGCTCCTTGAGGGAGGCGATATCATCCTCGAAGCGAACGATGGCGGCGATCTTGCCGGCAAAGCCGTGGCTGCGCAGCTTCTCGATGGCATAGAGATTCCCCGAGTGGTGGGGCATCGCCAGTAGCACCAGATTGACCTGATTGGAGAGCAGTACCTTGTCCCAGAAGTCGGTATCGGTGGCATCCCCCTCGATGACGTTCATCCCCTGGGCGCGCAGGGTGGGCAGCTTCTCGCTGTCGTTCTCCACCCCGAGGATGACGTTGCCGTACTTGTTCTCCAGCTCGAAGTAGGCCCCCTGACCGATCCGCCCCATGCCGAGGATGATCACCTCCGCATCGCCCAGCTCGATGGGTCTGTCTTCCGGATGAAGGTTGCTCGCCTGCAACCCCTTGAGCCAGTGACCGATGCGATGGTAGATCCGCTCGCTCTGGGCATTGAGCGGAGCGGAGATCATAAAGCTCGCCGCCAGCGCCAGCGAAACCGCCACCAGCCACTCGTAGGAGAGCCAGCCCGCCTTGGCGGCGATGGCCGCGACGATCAGGCCAAATTCCGAGAAGTTGGTGAGCGCCAGGGTGGAGAGCAGGGCGGTGCGTACCCGCAGGTGAGCGCCGCTGTAGACCAGATAGTAGAGGGCGCTTTTGAGCGGCAGGGCCAGTACCAGCGCCAGTGCCAGCAACATGGTGTCGTGGGTCGGCAGACCGTTGAGACCGATGGTGAGGAAGAAGCAGATAAGAAACAGGTCTTTGAGGTTGAAGAGCGCCTTGGCAAGGCCCGCCGCTGCCGGATGAGAGGCGAGCATCATACCGATGATGAGGGCTCCGAGATCCGGCTTGAGGCCGACCACTTCAAACCCGGCTGCCCCCACCACCAGCGCCAGAAAGACCCCGAACAGCACCTGCAGCTCGCCGTGACCGGCCCGCTCCAAGAGCTTGAACAGCAGCGGGCGCAGCAGCGGCAGTCCCAGCACCCAGAGCGCCCAGATGCTGGGCCACTTGCCGCTGGAAAAGGCCAGAAACGCCACCGCGAACACATCCTGCATCACCAGCACGCCGATGGCGATGCGGGCGTAGAGGGCATTCATGTCACTGCGATCTTCCAGCACCTTGACCGCAAAGACGGTGCTGGAGAAGGAGAGGGCAAAGCCCAGCAGCAGTGCCAGCTTCCAGTCCAGCGACAGGGCCAGCACCAGCCCGAGCCCCTTGCAAACCAGCAGTACCACGGTAAAGAGCAGGGTGGAGAGCAGCAGGTGCAGGCTGGTGGTGCCCCACACATCGCGCCGCATCAGGGTCTTGATATTGAGCTTGAGACCGATGGTGAACAGCAGCAGGGTGACGCCGAGATCGGCGATCTCGTTGAGGGCCGGGGTATTGTGATAGCCCATGCCATTGAGGATAAAACCGGCGGCCAGAAAGCCGAGCAGAGGGGGCAGGCCAATCAGATTGACCAGCATGCCGCAGCCAAAGGCCACGGCGATGAGAATGGGTTCCATAACAGGTCCAGCTGGGGCAGGGGAGACCTGCCCGGTTTAAATCCTTGGGTATCAGACGATATCGATGTCGACCACGGAGTCGAAGATGTGGTTCGGCCGAAACGGCATGCGGTCGATATCGGCGACCTTGCTCACCCCGGAGAGCACCAGCACCGTCTCGAGGCCTGCCTGAAAGCCCGCCAGAATGTCGGTGCGCAGGTTGTCGCCGATGATGATGGTGTCGTCGGAGTGGGCCTCCATCCGGTTGAGCGCCGCGCGGATGATCCAGGCGCTCGGCTTGCCGACGTAGAACGGCTTCTTGCCGGTCATCCGCTCGATGGGGGCGCACAGGGCGCCGCAGGCCGGGTGCATCATGGGGCCGTGGGTATCCGGGTTGGTGGCGATAAAGCGGGCCCCCTGATCGACGAACTTGGCCCCCTGCTGGATCATGGTCCAGTTGTAGTTGCGGGTCTCGCCCACCACCACGAAGTCGGGGTCGATATCGGTGATGGTAAAGCCGGCCTTGTAGAGCTCGTGGGTCAGCGCCCCTTCGCCGATCACATAGGCCTTCTTGCCATCCTGACGCTTGAGAAAGTCGGCGGTGCCCATGGCGGAGGTGTAGAAGCACTCCTCCGGCACCTCGATTCCGGCGGAGCGGAAGCGGTTTTGCAGATCTTTCTGGGTCTGGGCCGGGTAGTTGGTCAGAAACAGCAGCTTGCTGCCCTGCTCCAGCAGGCGATGGACGAAGCGGTCGGCGCCGGGAATGAGATCGTTGTTGTGCAGGATGACACCGTCGATGTCACAGATGACGTTCTTCATGAAAACTCCTTGTCAGGGCGCAGACGAGCTGCCAATCGGTAAGACGTTCAATCATTTATGATTTTTGTGACGCCATTATAAATCTGTTTGATGACAAGTCTCCCCTGTCTTGCAACTTGAGCGCACAATAAGCATGAAGTCGGGGCAATCGTGTGGAGGGGTTGCCCTCGGGATCTGGTCGCTGATGGAGCCGTCGCCATGGATAACCCTATTGCCGAACACTTTATAGCCGAATTGCCCAAGCTGGAGCTGCACCTTCACATTGAGGGCACCCTCGAACCCGAGCTGATGTTCGAGCTTGGCAAACGCAACAATGTGCCGCTGCCCTGGCCCGACGTGGCCAGCGTGCGCGCCGCCTATGACTTTGACTGCCTGCAATCCTTTCTCGACCTCTACTATCGCGGTGCCAGTGTGCTGGTGACCGAGCAGGACTTCTTCGACCTCACCTGGGCCTATCTTGAGCGGTGCGCCGCCGACAAGGTGGTGCATGTGGAGATCTTCTTCGACCCGCAGACCCACACTGCCCGCGGCATCCCCTTTGCTACCGTGCTCGGCGGTATCGAGCGGGCGCTGCAGCGCGGGGAGCAGGAGTTTGGCATCAGCTGGCGCCTTATCATGAGTTTTTTGCGCCACCTGAGTGAGGAGGAGGCGTTCGCTACGCTGGTAGAGGCTATGCCCTTCCTGTCACGGATCCACGGCATCGGCCTCGACTCGGGTGAGAAGGGCAATCCGCCCAGCAAGTTTGCCCGGATTTTTGCCAAATGCCGCGAACTGGGGCTGCCGGTGGTGGCCCATGCGGGCGAAGAGGGGCCTGCCGACTACATCTGGCAGGCGATCAACGAGCTGCAGGTGTGTCGCATTGATCACGGGGTGCGCTCGGCCGACGATCCCGAGCTGCTGCGCTATCTGGCCGATACCCGGTTGCCGCTCACCGTCTGCCCCCTCTCCAACACCCGGCTCAAGGTGTTTGACCAGATGGCCCACCACAATGTGCTGCGGCTGCTGGAGCAGGGGATCTGCGTCACCATCAACTCCGACGATCCCGCCTACTTCGGTGGTTACATGGGGGCCAACTTTGCGGCGCTGGCGGACGATCTCGGTGCCACTGCGGATCAGCTCTGCCGTCTCTCGCTCAATGCGGTGGAGGCGAGCTGGCTGAGCTTGGCCGACAAGGCGCGGCTGACCCGTGATATTCGCACGCATGCCGCCCGCCACGGGGTGCAGCTGCACTGAGTCAGGCATCAATGCCGTCGATATGAAATGCAGTTGATTTAAAAAGAGGCTCGCCATCACTGGCGGGCCTCTTTCGTTTCAATGGTCGGTGTGATTATCGAGGAAGGTCAGCGCTATGCCACCCGCACCAGAAACTTCTCGCCCTGTCCTTCGCGCTTGAAGCGCTCGAGCAGGGTCGGCAGTGACTCAAAGTCGCCGACCATCAGCGGCGGCAGGGTCAGCTCGCCGCTCGCCATCTGCTCCATCATGGCGACACCGGCGGCGACCAGTCGGCTCCACTGTTTGTCCGAGCCAAAGGCGTGCTGGGCACCCAGTGCAATCTCGTGCAACGAGTGGCAATGGGCAAAAGCGGGTAGCGGATTGTGCGGGATGCGCCCGAGCACAGTCACCATATGGCCGTAGTAGCCAAGGGTAGGCAGCAGGCTCTCTGCCTGTTGGCTCGAGACCAGATCGATGATCCCCTCGAACGGCTCGCTGCCGTTGGCGGCCTGCAAGGTGGCCAGCCAGTCGGGATCCCGATAATCGGCCACCCCCTGCACCCCGATCTGTTTGAGCCACTGATGGTGGCGTGGACTGGCGCTGGCAAATACCCGCGCCCCCTGCTGGAGGGCGAGCTGCACCGCAAAGCGGCCGACGCTGCTGCCGGCGCCGGTGATGAGCAGCGCTTCCCCGTGCAGGCGCGGCAGCTTGGCCAGTGCCTGCCAGGCGGTGAGACCGGGACAGGGCAGGGCGGCGGCCGCCTCGTCGCTCAGGGCATCGGGTACCGGCAGCAGGGCGCGTGCCGGCACTTTGGTGTGGCGGGCAAAGCTGCCGTGGTGGCGCAGATCGGTGTGGTAGGCGACCCGGGCGCCGAGACGCAGATGGCTGACGTTGGCGCCGAGCGCCACGATCGTGCCCATGCCATCGACGCCGGGCACCTGACCGTCCTGCCAGTTGGAGTGGCCATATTCGATCAGCTTCCAGTCCACCGGATTGAAGGCGATGACCCGGTTGGCCACCACTACCTCATCGGGGCCAAGGGGGGAGAGCGGGAGGTCGGCGAGGGTGAGCTGCTCCGGTTCACCCGGGGCATGCCAGCACCAGGCTTGGGTGTGATTCATGATGACTCCTTGCGAAACAGTGGGGAGAGCTTGATGAGATTATTGCAACAGCAAGACAGTAAAAATTCCACTGTTGCAATTGCGCAACAATACGGCAGGCCCCAACCTGTGGGGCCTGCTTAACGTGGTTTGCTGGCCATTGGCAAGCAACGGCCGGTTTTATGCGTCATCGGCCTGATAGGTCGGGTAGTCAGTCAGCCCCTTCTCGCCACCGCCAAACAGGGTGGCCGGATCGTGGGGGGCCAGCGGATAGCCGTGGCGCAGCCGCTCCGGCAGGTCCGGGTTGGCGACGAAGGGGCGGCCAAAGCCAATCATGTCGGCCCAGCCCGCCTTGAGGGCGGCGCGCGCCCGCTCGCCGTCATATTTGCCGGCATAGATCAGGGTGTTGGGGAAGGCATCGCGCAGACCCTGCTTGAAGTTCTCCGGCATCAGGGGGGCATCGTCCCAGTCCGCTTCGGCGATGTGCAGGTAGACCACGTTGAGCTGGCCCAGCAGGCGGGCGGCCGCCAGATAGGTCTCCTGCGGGTTGGCATCCACGGTGCCGTTGAGGGTGGTGAGCGGCGCAAGACGCACCCCGACCCGGTCAGCCCCGATCTCGCTGCAGACCGCTTCGGTCACCTCTTTGAGAAAACGCAGCCGGTTCTCCAGCGAACCGCCGTAGCCGTCGGTGCGGGCGTTGGACTCGGAGTCGAGGAACTGGTTGATGAGGTAGCCGTTGGCGGCGTGCAGCTCGATGCCGTCAAAACCGGCGCTGATGGCGTTGCGAGCCGCCTGACGGAACTGGCCCACTACCGCATCGATATCGGCCTGGGTCATGGCGCGCGGGGTGACGGTCTCGACAAAACCGGGGGCATCGCTGCCGTTATCGACAAACACCTTGACGCCGACCGCGGGCAGGGCCGAGGCCGAGATGGGCTGGGCGCCGCCGATGTTGTCCGGATGGGTGACCCGACCGACGTGCCAGAGCTGGGCGAAGATGGTGCCATGTTTGGCGTGAACGGCGTCGGTCACCCCCTTCCAGCCGGCGATCTGATCGGCGCTGTAGATACCCGGCGTCCAGGCGTAGCCCTTGCCCATGGGATCGATCTGGGTGCCCTCGCTGATGATAAGGCCGGCACCGGCACGCTGGGCGTAGTAGGTGGCCATCATGGCGTTGGCCACATCACCGGGCTGACTGGCACGGGAGCGGGTCATGGGGGGCATGACGATGCGGTTGGCAAGGTGCAGCTGACCCAGTCGCTGCGGGCAAAACAGGTGATCGTGGCTCATCTTGAGTTCCTCATGGTGGGATTGAGGGTGACTCTAGCCGCCAATAGCGTTGCAACAAAGAGGGGTAATTGCACCATTGAATTGCACTGCATGCAGCAATCGCGATTGGAAGGGAATGAACGTCGCGGCGGATGGCTGGCGGGGCCAAGCGGGCGCCGCAATCGGTGCATCATATGCAAAGGAAAGGCGAATAAAAAAAGAGGGCTCACAGGCCCTCTTGTCATGGTGGTTTTACGCAGGATTAGCCAGCGACCGGCATCACCCGCACCCGCTCGATGCGCCGCTCGCTCACCTCCAGCACCTCGAAGTTGAGCGCCTGCAGTTGCAGCTGCTGGCCCGGGGTGGGCAGGGTGCCGAAGTGGGAGAGCAGCATGCCGGCCAGGGTCACGTACTCGTCGCTCTCGCTCACCAGCCCCTCGTGCTCCAGCACCTGCTCCACATGGTGGATGTTGGTGCTGCCATTGATGAGCCACCCTTCGCCATCGCGGATCATGTCTGGGGTTTCATCTTCATCCGGCAGTTCGCCGACAATCGCCTCCAGCAGGTCGTGGGTGGTGACCAGACCCTGGATCACGCCGAACTCGTCGGCCACCAGAATGAGGCTCCCCTTCGCCTTGCGCAGCTCCGCCAGCAGCTTAATCACGTTGATGGTCTGCGGCACGATAATGGGGTCGTTCTGCTTGGCCAGCGCGCTTAAGGATTGCCCTTCGTTGAGGGCAAACAGCAGGTCGCGCGCCTTGACCACGCCGATCACCTCGTCCAGATCCCCGTCACAGACCGGGAACAGGCTGTGGGGTTCGCGTTGCAGCAGGATGCGGATATCCTCGCTGGAGTCGTTGATATCGATCCAGGCCATCTCGGAGCGCGGCGTCATGATGGTGCGGATGGAGCGCTCGGCCAGCGACAGCACGCCGGTCACCATGTAGCGCTCCTCCTCGCCAAAGCTCACCGGTGCGGCGGCCGGGGCATCCAGATCGTCATCCGGTCGGTCCTGATACGCCTTGCTCCCCATCAGCTTGAAGATGGCTGCGGTGGTGCGCTCGCGCAGCGGCTGTTTGGCTTCGTGGCGCATGGCGCTGTGCTGGGCCAGCTGGTTGAAAAACTCAATCAGCACCGAGAAGCCGATGGCCGCGTAGAGGTAGCCCTTCGGAATATGGAAGCCGAAGCCCTCCGCCACTAGGCTGAAACCGATCATCAGCAGGAAGCTCAGGCAGAGCACCACCACGGTCGGGTGGGCGTTGACGAAGCGGGTCAGCGGCTTGGAGGCGAGCACCATCACCACCATGGCGATGGTCACGGCGGCCATCATCACACCGAGGTGTTCCACCATGCCGACGGCGGTGATGATGGAGTCCAGCGAGAAGACCGCGTCCAGCACCAGAATTTGGGCGATCACCACGCCGAAGCTGGCGTAGGCGCCGACCGGGCCATCATCGTGAGGTTTGGCCTCCAACCGCTCGTGCAGCTCGGAGGTTGCCTTGAACAGCAGGAAGATACCGCCCCCCATCAGGATCAGATCGCGACCGGAGAAGGGGTGATCCCAGATATGCAAAATGGGGGTGGTGAGGGTGACCAGCCACGACATCACGCTCAAGAGCACCAGCCGCATCAGCAGGGCGAGGCCAAGGCCGAGTACGCGCGCCTTGTCCCGCTGGGCGGGGGGCAGCTTTTTCACCAGAATGGCGATGAAGACCAGGTTGTCGATCCCGAGCACGATCTCGAGAATGATCAGGGTAAAAAGACCGATCCAGATGTGGGGATCCAGCAGCAATTCCATTATGTGACCTCAAAAAAACAGACAGAGCGAACAGTGAACAGGGCTAGCGAAAGCCGCAGCAGCAAGGCAATGGCGTTATTCAGAGGCGCTGGTTAAGCAGAAACAGATAGCTTTTGACGGGAAGAAACGAAGGGCAACTTCGGGGATTGTCCATGATGGGCAATAAAACCTCGGGTTAAAAATGAGCCCTGATGATAGCGGCTGGCGCCAATTTGGCAAGTGGGCGGTGTCGGGATGTGACGCAGCCGGTGGAGGCTGGCAGGCAGCCTCCACCGGTTATCGGGTTACAACCAGCGCTTTTCGCGGGTGAAACAGACCGAGAGCCAGGCATCGCCCAGGGTGTCGCCGAGGCGGGACCAGAGCTCCTGACGCAGGGCATCCTGCCGCTCGACGGGCCACTCCTGACCCGGGGCGACCAGAATGTTGAGTTCGAGATCGAAGCGGCGACCACTTTTCGCCAGATGGCTGTAGCACTCGACGCCGTGACGCTGGCGCAGCGCCTCGACTTCGTTCTCGACCAGCTGGGAAACATCCCCTCTGGGGGCGATTTTCAGCACTTCCCGCAGGTTGCGACCGAGCACCTTGATGGGAATGAGGGTGGCGCAGAGGGCCAGCAGTGAAACCAGCACCGGGTCGATATAGCGGTTGTATTGGCCGTAGCCGATGGCATCGAGGCCGATGGCAACCACGAAACCGATAAGCAGGGTGGCACTGAGCAGGGTATCCACCAGCCACTCCTTGGAGTCTACCCGCACCAGTTCGGAGTCAACCTGCTCGGCGACCTGGGCTTCAATCCGGTAGAGGATGGCGCAGAAGAAGGTGGAGACAACGGCATAGATGAGGGCATGACCGAGATCGATCTCCCGTCCCCCTTCAAACAGGGTGGTGAGGCCGTTGTAGAGTGCCGCCAGACAGAGCAGCAGAATAATGGAGCCATTGATGACGTTGGCGATAGGCTCGAAGTGCGCATAGCCATACTGGAAACGGTCATCGGAGGGGCGGGTGACGAGGTAGGCGGTGACCAGACCGAGGCCCGTCATGCCCATGCTGAACAGGGTAAAGATACCATCGAGCATGATGGCGTTGGAGCCAACGAACAGGCCGTAGCCGATGCCGAAGATGGCGAAAGTGATGCAGCCAAACAGCGACAGGGTGAGCGCCTGCTTCTCTGTGGTGACCAGCGTACTGATAACATGGCTGTGGTGAGCCATAAGAGTCCTCCTTTCAAATGGTTAATATTGCTACGCGCAAGCGGTTTTCGAGCTGATATACTGCCCGCTCACATGTGAGCGGACTGGCCTGATTACCATTGACGGGCGATGGGTCAGTCGTAGTCGCCGGGGTGCCGGCATCAAGCAAATAAGGGAACAAGGATTCATGATCCCGAGACTCGATTACCAGGACAGTTTGTCACCCACAACCCTGTCGTTCCTAGAGTTGCTAGGGCGCAGCGCCTTTCGTGGTGATATCGAAAAGTCTTATGCAAGCCGGTTGGCGATGGCGACGGACAACAGCGTCTATCAGGTAGTACCTCAGGCGGTTCTCTATCCGCGCAGTGCGGACGACATAGCAGTGATGCTCAAGCTGGCGGCGGAGCCGGCGTACCACACTCTGAGTTTTTTCCCTCGCGGTGGCGGTACCGGCACCAACGGTCAGTCATTGGGCGGCGGCATTATCGTCGATCTCTCCCGTCATATGAACCAGATCATGGAAATTAATCTGGAAGAGGGGTGGGTGCGTGCCCAGGCCGGGGTGGTGAAAGACCAGCTCAACGCCTATTTGAAACCCCACGGCTACTTCTTCTCGCCGGATCTTTCCACCTCCAACCGCGCTACCCTGGGTGGCATGATCAACACCGACGCCTCGGGGCAGGGCTCGCTGGTTTACGGCAAAACCTCGGATCACGTGCTTGGCCTCAAAGCCGTGCTGGAGAATGGTGACCTGATGGCGACCGAGCCGCTGACCGGTGAGCGACTTGCCGACAAGCTGGCGCTGGAGAATCGGGAAGGGGAGATCTATCGCACCCTCTATCGTATCGGCAAGGAGCGCCGCGCCGACATCGAGGCGACCTTCCCCAAGCTCAACCGCTTTTTGACCGGTTACGATCTGAAGCACCTCTATCAACCTGATACCGATACGCTGGATGTCAGCCGGGTGCTGTGCGGATCTGAAGGGTCTCTCGGCTTTATCACCGAAGCCAGACTCAACATCACACCCATCCCGCGCTACCGCACCCTGGTCAACGTCAAATACGACAGCTTCCCCTCCGCCCTGCGCAACGCCCCCTTTATGGTTGAGGCCCAAGCGCTGTCGGTGGAGACTGTGGACTCCCGGGTGCTCGGGCTGGCCCGCGCCGACATCATCTGGCATTCGGTGAAAGAACTTATTCAGGATGTGCCCGGCAAGGATCTGCAGGGGCTCAACATCGTCGAATTTGCCGATACCGACGAGGCTGCGCACAAGGCCAAGGTGGCGGAGCTCTGCCGCCGTATCGACGCGCTGCTGGCCAACGGTGAAGCCGGGATCATCGGCTATCAGGTGTGTGACCACCTGCCGAGCATAGAGACCATCTACGCCATGCGCAAGAAGTCGGTGGGGCTGCTCGGCAACGCCGAAGGGCGCAAGAAGCCGGTGGCGTTCACTGAAGATACCGCGGTGCCGCCAGAGTCGCTGGCCGATTTCATCATGGAGTTTCGTGCTTTGCTGGACGCCCACGGCCTTGACTACGGCATGTTTGGCCACGTCGATGCCGGTGTGCTGCATGTGCGACCGGCGCTCGATTTGTGCGATCCCGAACAGGAGGTGCTGCTGCGGCGCATCTCCGATCAGGTGGTGGCCCTTACCGCCAAATATGGCGGCCTGATGTGGGGTGAGCACGGTAAGGGCTTTCGCTCCGAATACAGCCCCGCCTTCTTTGGCGAGCTGTGGGAAGAGCTGCAGCGGGTCAAGGGGGCGTTCGACCCGGCCAACCGCATCAACCCGGGCAAGATCTGCGTCCCCTATGGCTGCGATGCCGAGCTGGTGTCGGTGGATGGGCCCAAGCGCGGCAAGTATGATCGCCAGATCCCGGTGGCGGTGCGCGAGAGTTATACCCGGGCCCTCGATTGCAACGGCAACGGTCTCTGCTTCACCTTCGAAACCGACTCCCCCATGTGTCCCTCGGTTAAAATAAGCCGCGACCGCCGTCACTCACCCAAGGGGCGGGCCGGCCTGATGCGCGAGTGGCTGCGTCAGTTGGCGGAGCAGGGGTTCGATCCGTTGGCGGAAGAGGTGGCACTTCACTCCGGCGGCGTGCGCTTCAAACAGCTGGTGGACAAGGTGCGCAACAGCTGGGCCAAACAGCGCGGCGAGTATGACTTCTCCCACGAGGTGATGGAGGCGATGGCTGGCTGCCTTGCCTGCAAGGCGTGCACCAGCCAGTGCCCGATCAAGGTGGATGTGCCCGATTTTCGCGCCCGCTTTATGCAGCTCTACCACGGTCGCTACCTGCGCGCGCCCAAGGATTATTTCGTCGGCACCGTTGAAAGCTATGCGCCGCTGCTCGCCAAAGCGCCGAAGCTGGTCAACTTCTTCCTGGAAAAAGAGTGGGCCCAGAAGGCGGCTGAAAAGGGCATCGGCATGGTCGATGTGCCGCTCTTGAGCGTGCCGACTCTGGCAGAGGAACTGCGTGATAACCGCGCCCGTTACTTCGACCTGCCGGGTCTGGAGGCCATGACTCCCGAGCAGCGCCAGAAGGTGGTGCTGATCGTGCAGGACCCCTTCACCAGTTATTACGATGCCCCCGTGGTGCGGGATCTGGTGAAACTCGCCAGCAAGCTCGGGTTCCAGCCCTACCTGCTGCCCTTCAAGCCCAACGGCAAGCCCCAGCATATCAAGGGGTTCCTGCGCGCCTTTGCCCGCACCGCGGCGAGCAGCGCCCAGTTCCTCAACAAGATTGCGGCGCTCGGCATTCCCATGGTGGGGGTGGATCCGGCCATGGTGCTCTGCTATCGCGACGAGTACGCCAAGGCGCTGGGGCCGGCGCGCGGTGATTTTCAGGTGATGTTGCCGCAGGAGTGGCTGCTCTCGCTTCCGGCCGACGTGCTGCCGAAACGTGAAGATCAGACTGCAGAGCCCTGGTATCTCTTTGCCCACTGCACCGAGAAGACTGCCAAGCCCTCGACCCACGGCGACTGGGGTACCCTGTTTGGCCGCTTTGGCGCCAAACTGCAACCGGTCTCGGTCGGTTGCTGCGGCATGGCGGGCACTTATGGCCACGATGTCAAACAGGTGGAGAACTCCAAGGGAATTTATGGGTTGAGCTGGGCCGAACCGCTGGCCCGTTTGCCACAGGATCGCTGTCTGGCTACCGGTTATTCCTGCCGCAGTCAGGTCAAACGGATGGAGGGAGAGAAGATCAAACATCCGCTGCAAGCCCTGCTGGAGCTGCTCTGATGCTGCGATTTCCCAAGCGGTTTCGGGTGCCGAAAGCCTATCGGCACCCGCGTTTCTTGTTGTTGCCCGCCACCCCCGCTCAGGCGGTGGTGGAGTTTGTCGCCATCCTGCGCGAGCGCGAGCAACTCCATCAGCTGTTTCGGCCAAACGATCTCTGGCCCTCCGCCAATTTCAGCCTGAGTCAGCACGAAGGGGATCTGGAGTGGCAGCAGTCGGAGTTTCTGGCCAAGCGCTCGTTCGCCTATGGCCTCTGGAGTCCGGATCGGGAGCCGCAATTCTGGGGCGGGGTTTATCTCTACCCTTCGGTACTGCCGGAAGTGGAGGCGGAGCTCTTTTTCTGGAAGGTGGCCGAGGCTCCCATCAGTGATGAAGAGTTGGAAGGACTGCTGCGCGACTGGCTCGCCAACGTGTGGCAGTGGTCAGAGCCCCGCTTGCCGGGTCGGGAGATGCCCTGGGCCGAGTGGCCCGGCGTCACCTACCCCTGGTAAGGGGGCCGGTTTCAGGTTTTTTCCTGCCCCGGCTGCTGGCCGGGGCAGGCTTGTTGTGCAATGCAGTGATGCTCCATTTTCCCCATGCAATTGAAGGAGTTCTCTTTTCATGAGTCAGGAATCATCCCCCATCTGGCGCAGACCCATGAGCCTTGAAGGGCTCAACGCTAGCTCCCGTAATACCCTGATGGCCCACCTCGATATCATCTATACCGCCTTTGGCTCCGACTGGCTGGAGGCCACCATGCCGGTGGATCACCGCACCCACCAGCCGCTCGGTATGTTGCACGGTGGTGCCTCTGTGGTGCTGGCAGAGACGCTGGGATCGCTCGCGGCCAATATGGCGGTCGGGCCTGACAGCTATTGTGTGGGTCTGGAGGTGAACGCCAACCATCTGCGAGCCAAGCGGGAGGGGGTGGTAACGGGGCGCTGCTCGCCACTGCATCTGGGGGCGACGACTCAGGTGTGGCAGATAGAAATTCGCGATGAACGTGGTCGTTTATTGTGCACCAGCCGGTTGACCATGGCGGTGCTCAAGCACAAGCGGGGCAAGGACTCCGGAGAGGAACGATCTGCAATAACGCATCATGAGTGAAAAATAAGCAAGCTTAACTCGCAAGATCCCTCTATAATTGCCAACGTCTTGAGAGGCTTATCACATTTTTCAAGACAGCAGAACAAAGTGGCGCTATAATCGCCGCCTTTTTGCTATTCCGCGGTGTTAGCCGCCTGCCTTAATCTGGAAGAATCTATGTCTGATACCGAACAACTGCCCCTTTTTAGTGAGCTTGGACTGGCCGCGCCTGTATTGAAAGCGCTGCAGGACGTGGGCTATGAGCGCCCGTCCCCCATCCAGGCCGCAGCAATTCCCCACCTGATGGCGGGCCACGATCTGCTGGGGCAGGCGCAAACCGGTACAGGGAAGACCGCTGCTTTTGCCTTGCCTCTGTTGTCTCGTCTGGAAGCTGGTAACCGCAACACCCAGATCCTGGTGCTGGCGCCGACTCGCGAACTGGCTCTGCAGGTGGCTGAAGCGTGCCAACGCTATGCCCACCACATGCCTGATTTCCACGTGCTGCCCATCTACGGTGGCGCCTCCTACGAAACCCAGACCCGCGCTCTGCGTCGCGGTGCTCAGGTTGTCGTCGGTACTCCGGGCCGCGTGATGGATCTGATCCGTCGCAAGAACCTGGATCTCTCCGGTCTGAAAGCTCTGGTGCTGGACGAAGCGGACGAAATGCTGCGCATGGGCTTCATCGACGACGTGGACTGGATCATGGATCAGTGCCCGGCCGGTCGTCAGGTTGCGCTCTTCTCCGCCACCATGCCGGAGCAGATCCGTCGTGTGGCCCAGAAGCACCTGAAGCAGCCCAAAGAGATCAAGATCGCCTCCAAGACTGCTACCGCCACCACCATCCGCCAGCGTTACTGGCAGGTGACCGGTCTGCACAAGCTGGACGCCATGACCCGTCTGCTGGAAGTCGAGCCTTACGAAGCTCTGCTGGTGTTTGTGCGTACCAAGAACGCCGCTGAAGAGCTGGCTGGCAAGCTGGCCGCTCGTGGCCACGCCTGTGAAGCGCTGCACGGCGACATCCCGCAGAAGCTGCGTGAGCGTACCGTTGACAAGCTGCGTCAGGGCCAGCTGGACATCCTGATCGCCACCGATGTGGTTGCCCGTGGTCTGGACGTTGAGCGCATCACTCACGTAGTGAACTACGACATTCCGTACGACACCGAATCCTACGTTCACCGTATCGGCCGTACTGGTCGTGCCGGTCGCAAGGGCGAGGCCATCCTGTTCGTGGCTCCGCGCGAGCGCCGCATGCTGCGCGCCATCGAGCACGCAACCCGTCAGGCCATCGAGCCGATGAAGATGCCGAGCACCGAGGACATCAACCAGCACCGTCTGGCCAAGTTCAAAGAGCGTATCCGCGAAACCATGATGGGCGAAGAGCTCGAGATCTACCACAACCTGGTAAACGAGCTGATCGAAGAAGATTCTGCCGATCCGCTGGAGCTGGCTGCCGCACTGGCCAAGCTGGTACAGGGCGACCAACCGCTGCTGCTGGATGACTCCATCCCGGATCCGCTGTTCAACAACAGCAACGATCGCGGTGGCTTCGAGCGTCGTGACTTCAATGACCGTGGCGGTCGTGACTTCGGTGACCGTGGCGATCGTCCGGCCCGTCGTATGCCTTCCCTGGAGCCGCGTCCGCTCAAAGACAACCCGGATGTGGAGATGGAGCGCTACCGCGTAGACGTGGGTGCCCATCACGGCGTCAAGCCGGGCCAGATCGTGGGCGCCATCGCCAACGAAGCGAACATCGAGAGCCGCTTCATCGGCAACATCGACATCGCTGACGACTTCTCCACCGTCGATCTGCCCAAGGGCATGAGCGCCGATGTGCTGGAAGTGATCAAGAAAGCCCGTGTTTGCCAGCGTCCGCTGCAGATCACTCGCTACACCGAAGTGCCGGCCGGTGGCAACACCAGCAGCCGTCCGCCGCGCGGTGATCGTCCGTTCCGTGGCGACCGTCCTTTCAACAAGGATCGCCGTCCGCAGGGTGACCGTCCCTTCAACAAGGATCGCCGTGAAGGCGGTTTCGACAAGGGTCGCAAGTTCGGTGGCAAGCGCCGCGATAGCTAATCCCTGATTGGTAATGCCAGAAGGCCGCTCATTGAGCGGCCTTTTTTATGTTTTCCTGATGGTGCTTCGCCATAGCGAATCGAGGGTGCACAACTCACTTCGGTGATAGAAACGAGAGCCAAAAGGGCATTATTTTTTTGTTAAACGGTTGTGAGTGATAGGGGAGTGGTGTCATCCTGTCTCAGGACATTGAGGTCGTAGTCAATAAGGTGTGCCTCTGCTTGTGTTGTGTGGCTGCGACTTTAGTCGGTATCCCCTCTCTTTCGTTTGCATATGGCAGAAGAGAGTACGATTAATAAACTGAACACAATGACATGGAGGTTCATCATGACCGGATGGTTTGGCAGAGTGCTGTTGTTGTCTGGGTGTCTCGTATCAAGCGTGGTGCTGGCAGACGATGCGTTTCTGACGATTAAGGGTGATGGGTGTTGCAATGGCAAGGGGCAGATTAGTCTGACCCGGGCCGAGTTTGAGGCACTGCCGCAAAGCGAAGTGACCACCAAAACGCCCTGGACCGAAGGCAGTCACACTTACCGCGGGGTGCTGCTGCGGGAGCTGGTGAAGAAATACGGCCTAAAGAGCAGCGAAGTGAAGGCGATAGCCGTCAATGATTACTGGGCTGCCGTGCCTGTCGAGGATGGTGGCAAGTATCCTGTGCTGGTTGCCGAGAAGCAGGATGGCAAGCCGCTGACCCTGCGCAACAAAGGACCTCTCTGGATTATCTACCCGCTCTCTGATTACCCCGACCTGAACAAGGAGCTCTATCACAGCCGCATGGTGTGGCAGCTGATTGGGCTAGAGAGCAAGTAACATGCTGCGCGGCAAGTTTGTCAGCCTGATCCTGATGGTGACTGCCTTTTTGGGGGTCGCCATCTGGTCGGTCTGGAACTATGACCGCGCATTCAATGCAGTGACTCGCTATACCCAGTTGTCAGCCTGGGCGTTGGCACAGTTGGAGTTGGAAGTTCACGGTTTTGGCGAATCACTCCAGCTTTATCGCGCCAGCTCGGTGAGTCAGGAGGAGATGAACAAGCGGTTTGACATCGCCTGGAACCGACTTGATGTTTTCCTGCATGGTGAAGAGGCAAAGCCGGTCAGGTCTCGCTTTGGTGCTGCCCAAGCCGCGGGGCAGCTGATGTCGCTGTTTGAAGAGTACGAACAGGATGTGGTGAGCGGAACGCGCGATTCGACCCGGTTAGCTCGTTTCTCGATAGAACTCGATCGCGATCTGGCGGCTATTCGTGATGTCATGGTGAAGAACTTTACCGGCCCCTCTGCCATTGCTCAGCGCGAACTGCTCAATGAGTCGCGTACCCAGAATTTTGCCATTCTCGCCTTTCTGATGTCGGCAACTATGGTGATGCTGGTGATGCTGTTTCGCGAAGTGCGTCACCAGCAGTTTCTTGCGTGGAACGATCCCCTGACCCGTCTCCCCAATCGGGCGGCGCTTATCAAGCACCTGAAGTTGCGGGCAGCCTATCGTGGCGGCGGCAGCAGTATCACTGTCTGCCTGGTGGATCTGGGCCACTTTCGTGAAGTGAACGACAGCCTGGGATATGAGATAGGGGATGGGCTGCTGAAACAGCTAGCCGAACGGATTCATAGCGTGGCGGCACCAGGTATTTTTGTGGCCCGCACCGGCAGCGACGAGTTTGCCATCATTATCTCCGGCGCCATGCCGACCTATCTGCGTTTCCCCTTTCTGGAGCAGTTGCGCACCGAGTTGGCCGATCTGGCCTTTGCGGCAGATCCGGCGCACCGGGTCAGGGTCTTTATGGGGGTGAGCCAATACGCTCGTCCGGTACATACTCCGGAAGAGATGCTGCTGTTTGCCGATATCGCCCTCGATAGTGCCAAGCGCCAGCGGCTTCATCGTTCAGTGGTCTTCTCCCGAGCCATGCATCAACACTACCTGCGCAACCGCCGCCTCTCGACCGAGTTGCGTGAATTGATCCAGAGCCCCGAGTGCCAGCAGCTCTGCCTCTACTATCAGCCGATAGTGCGTGGTCAGAGTGCTGTCCGGCTGGGGGCCGAGGTGCTGATCCGCTGGAATCATCCGGAATATGGCTTTATTCCGCCGCTCGATATCATCGCGCTGGCAGAGGAAAACGGTCTGGGAGAGGCGCTGGGGCTCTGGATTTTCCACCGTTTGCAGCGTGATCTTTCCATCTTCCCGCAAGATCTGGTGGAGTTGCTGGAGATCTCGGTCAACCTCTCCAGCTCCATGTTCAATATGGGGCTGGCCGCCAATGTAGAGGAGAGGATGAGTGTCGGTCCGCTCGGGTTACAGCAGTTGATCGTGGAACTGACCGAGACCATAGCGCTGGATGATATCGAGCTGAGCAAGCAGATCATCGCCTCATTGCGCCACATCGGGGTGCGGGTGGCGCTCGATGATTTTGGAACCGGCTGGTCCTCATTCTCATATCTGCGTGAGCTCTATTTCGACAAGCTGAAGATTGACCGCTCCTTTATCACCGCCATCGACAACGATACCCGGCAAGCACTCTTTGTTGAGGCTATCACCTCGCTCTCTCATCAGCTGGGGGTGCGCGTCGTGGCCGAAGGGGTGGAAAACAACGACGAACTCAAGGCGGTGCTGAGCATAGGGGTAGACGAGATCCAAGGGTACTTCTACTCAAGGCCGTTGACCTTGCAGGACTTTCTCCAGTTCTGCCACCGCTACTTTGTAAATCGCGCCATCATGCAGGAAGTGGCGCTCGGGTAGAGCAGCAAACAGCTTGCCATCAGCAACAAAAAGGCGGCCAACAGGCCGCCTTTGCTATCTAGACAGTGCCATTTTCAGATCAGAGCACCATGGCGGCAATCCAGCCGAAGATAACCAGCGGGATATTGTAGTGGATGAAGGTGGGCACCACGCTGTCCCAGATATGGTCGTGCTGACCATCAGCGTTAAGGCCCGATGTGGGGCCGAGGGTTGAGTCCGAAGCAGGCGAGCCTGCATCCCCCAGCGCACCGGCGGTACCGACCAGCGCGATGATTGCCATGGGAGAGAAACCCAGCTGCAGGCAGAGCGGCACATAGATGGTGGCGATAATGGGCACGGTGGAGAAGGAGGAACCGATCCCCATGGTGATGAGCAGACCCACCAGCAGCATCAGGAAGGCGGCAATGCCTTTGTGCTGACCGATGGAGCTGGAAACGACCTGAACCAGACTTTCGACGCCGTGAGTCGCCTTCATGACGGCGGCAAAGCCGGCGGCGGAGATCATGATGAAGCCGATCAGCGACATCATGCGTACCCCCTGGGTGAAAGCATCCTGGCTCTCGCGAAACTTGATGACGCCACCGCAGGTGAAGATGACGAAACCGGCCAGCGCACCCAGCACTATGCTGTTGGTCGTCAGCTGGAGACCAAGTGCGACACCGATAGCCAGCAGGGCAACCCAGATATGGTTGAGATTGAGCTCAACGGTTTCCGGCTCGGCTTCCAGGATCTTGGCCAGGTCATACTGGCGGGGTTTGCGGTAACTGAAGAACACTGCAATCAACAGGCCCAGTACCATGCCACAGCCCGGGATGGCCATGGCCAGCGGGATCTGGCTGGAGGTGATCGGCACACCGTTATCGATGAGGTTTTTGGCCAGAATATTGTTCAGGAAGATGCCGCCAAAGCCGATCGGCAGCACCATATAGGTGGCTGTCAGGCCGAAGGTGATGACACAGGCCACCTGACGACGGTCGATCTGCATCTGCGCCATCACGTGGAGGAGAGGTGGGATCAGGATCGGAATAAAGGCGATATGCACCGGGATGATGTTTTGCGAGGAGATGGATACTGCCAGAACGGATGAGAGCAGCAGGGTCTTGACCCACAAAATACGGCTGCTGCTGGCATCCTTGCCCAGCTGGCTGATCACCTTGCTGGCCAGCAGGTCGGTGATCCCGGAGCGGGAGATGGCGACCGCAAAGGCCCCGAGCATGGCGTAGGAGAGCGCGATCTCGGCGCCGCCACCCAGACCGCCGCTGAAGGTAGTCAGGGTATCGGTCAGGGAGAGCCCGCCGACCAGACCGCCGGCAATGGCGCCCAGCGCAAGTGAGACCACCACATTGATCCGCAGCAGACTGAGTACCAGCATCAGCCCGACTGCGATAACAACTGGATTCATTTGATTTCCTTATGTTTGTTATTGCTGTCTGTCATGTGAAGGGGAGTTAGTTTGCGAAAAATGTGACAAATGTCGAGAAAAAAATCGGTCAAAACTGGCTTCTGACCAAGGTCATCTGCAACAAAGTTGATCGGGGATGGTATTTGCCCTTCGTGCATTATGACCCCCATCTTGCAATCGTGCGGGAATCGCCTGGGGGAGAAAGCAGGCGGGGAAGGGGTAATAGAGGAAAAGAGAGTCAAAGCACCATAAAGAAAGGCTGCCTGCGGCAGCCTTTGCAACTTATTCCAGATCCTCATCTCCGGAGGCTGAGTCGCTATCCGGCCCGACTGGCGGCCAGCCGCCCATGCTCTTCCAACGGTTGACGATATGGCAGAAGAGGTCGGTGGTCCGCTCGGTATCATAGAGAGCAGAGTGAGCCTCTTTGTTGTCAAACGGAATGCGGGCGCTCTGGCACGCCTTGGCCAGCACGGTCTGGCCGAGCGCCAGCCCGGAGAGGGCGGCGGTATCGAAGGTGGCGAACGGATGGAACGGATTGCGCTTGAGGCCAGCCCGCTCGGCTGCCGCCATCACGAAGCCGTGATCGAAGGTGGCGTTGTGGGCCACGATAATGGCGCGGCTGCAGTCGCTCTCCTTCATCCCCTTGCGGATCCCCTTGAAGATCTCGGTCAGCGCCTCTTTTTCAGAGACAGCTCCGCGCAGCGGGTTGAAGGGATCGATACCGGTGAACTCCAGAGCGGCACGCTCCAGATTGGCACCTTCGAAAGGCTCCACATGAAAATGGAAAATCTGATCGGGCAGGAGCCATCCTTGCTCATCCATTTTCAGGGTATAAGCCGCGATTTCGAGCAGGGCATCGGTTTTGGCGTTGAAGCCGGCTGTTTCAACATCGATGACGACGGGGTAAAAACCACGAAAACGGCCCTTGAGGGTATGAACTGCGTCGGTCATGGGATCTCGGTCAGCATAAAATGAGGCGGCATTATGGCAAAAAAGCGCAGGCTTGTCCCCATCCCGCAAGAGGGAGCCTTGCGGGACAAGCGATGGCTCAATATCTGTGCAGCCACCAGCGAGCGGCCAGCAGCGCCGTGATGCTGCCGAGAATGGCGCTGGCCAGCACATCGGTTGGCCAGTGCATGCCGATCACCATGCGTGACAGCCCTATTCCGAGAGCCCAGAGCGGCAGTAGCCAGACCCCTGCCGGTGCGCGAGCCAGCCAGATGAGGCCAAAGAACTGGGCAAGGCTCATGGCGGCGATGCTGTGGCCGGAGGGGAAGGCGTAGTTCACCTCCTTTTGCCAGTGATTGCCAAGCCACTGGGGCAGCGCCAGCAGCTGGCTGGCTGCGTGTACCTGTTCGCTGCGCACGTCGGTACTAGCTGCGTAGAAGATTTTTATGGCGGGGATCAGCGATTGGCTCTCCAGCCAGAGCAGATAAGGTCTGGGCTCCTCGGTCAGATGCTTGATGATGCTTTTGATGAGCCAGTCTCCGGCGAGCAGCACCAGCAGCGCGCCGGCCAGAGCAAGCAGGGATGAGCGATCGAGCTGCAGTTTCTGCCTGGTCAGCAGCAACAGCAGCGCGGCGCTGATCCCAATTCCGGGAATATCGACCATGCGGGTGAGGGCATAAGGCCACCAGAGCCAGCCCGATTGCAGCGAGCCGGTCAGAAAGGGTTGCCAGGGGAGGATGGCAAGCAGCAGCAGGGGCAGGATCAAGAGGGTGGTGAACGCGAGCACCTGACTGCGGGAGAGGGAAGGGCTATGGGGCGGCATGATCTCTATCGGCAAGGGTCTGGAAAAAGAGCGCCATTGTGCCACTGCATGGTTTGACGACAAAGCAGACCTGCCCTTCTGTTTACCTCTGCTTACACATTTGGCTGTTCGTTCATCAATTACCCTTGGTCTGCGGTAACCAAGTGCATGTCAGGCTGAAATATTGGCGGGCTTTGGGCTAGAATGGCGCGTCCATGGCGGTTGCCTGCAAAGAGAGCCCGATGAAAATAGTCGTAGATGAGAATATGCCCCACGCCGTGGAGCTGTTTGCCGAGTTTGGTGAAGTGGTTGCCCTGCCCGGGCGTCAGATGCAGGCCAACGATCTGCAGGACGCCGATGTGCTGCTAGTGCGTTCAGTGACCAGGGTGAATGCCGACCTGCTGGCAACCAGCCCCAAACTGGCTTTTGTCGGTACCGCGACCATCGGCACTGATCATGTCGACAAGACTTTGCTGGCTAGCCGCAATATCCCCTTTTATAGCGCCCCCGGCTGCAACAAATATTCGGTGGGGGACTATGTGCTTTCCGCCCTGCTGGTGCTTGCCGAGCGCTACGAGCTTGAGCTCGCAACCATGACGCTGGCGGTGATTGGGGCTGGCAACACCGGCGAGTGCGTGGCCGGCAAGGCCCAAGCGCTCGGCATGCGGGTGCTGCGTTGTGATCCTCCCAAGGCGCGCAATGCCCCTGATGCGGATTTCGTCGACTATCAGACTGCTCTTGGCGCCGATATCGTCAGCTTCCATGTGCCCATTACCCGTGACGGGCCGGATGCGACCTACCATCTGCTGGATGCCGAGCATATTGCTGCGCGCCCCGCCGGGCAGATCCTTATCAACGCATCCCGTGGCGAGGTGTGGGATAACCGGGCCCTGTTGGCGCGTCAGTTGAGCGACAAGCCATTGCGACTGGTGATGGATGTCTGGGAGAACGAGCCGGAGCCATTGGCAGAGCTGGTGCCCCATACCGAAATTGCCACCCCTCACATTGCCGGCTACAGCCTGGAGGGGAAGGCGCGTGGTACCTGGATGCTCTATGAGGCGCTCTGCCGCCAGTTGGGGCGCGAGCCCCGTCAGGATCTGCGTACACTGCTGCCGGCTGCCGATGTGCAGGCGGTGGTGCCCGGACGGGCGCCGGATCAGGCATTGATCAAGCAGCTGGTTCACCTTATCTACGATGTGCGCCGCGACGATGCCCGTTTTCGCGCCCGGCTGGGTATCCCGGGTAGCTTCGATGAGCAGCGCAAACATTATCCGGAGCGCCGCGAGCTATCCTCCCTGCAGATCCAGGGTGAGTTTGCCTGTGACATGCTCGGCGCTGCCGGATTTGATATTTCACACTCATAAGGTGGGTGGACTGTTACGTCCGCACTACTTATTGGCCCCGTTTTTACCAATCCGAGGCAGGTTTGCTCTGCCTCGGATTGGCCATATCAGGCGAGGATGCCCCGCATATCGGAGCCCCGCCGACCATGGCGCCTGCAGGCGCCATAGCCGTTTTATTAGAGGAGAACAGAATGAGCCAGCAGTTTAATGTCGCGGTATTGGGCGCAAGTGGCGCCGTGGGCCAGGCCATGATCGAGATCCTGGAAGAGCGCGAGTTTCCGGTCGCTACGCTCTATCCGCTGGCTTCCAGCCGCAGCGCCGGTGAAACCGTGCGCTTTGATGGCAAGAATCTCGAGATCCTCGATGTCGAGGAGTTTGACTGGAGCGAGGTGCAGATTGCCCTGTTCTCTGCCGGGGCCGAGGTCTCTGCCAAGTGGGCGCCGATTGCTGCCGAGCATGGCTGTATAGTCATCGACAACACCTCCTGCTTCCGTTACGACGAAGATATTCCGCTGGTGATCCCGGAAGTCAACCCGGATGCGCTGGCCGATTTTCGCAATCGCAACATCATCGCCAATCCCAACTGCTCCACTATCCAGATGCTGGTGGCCCTGAAGCCGCTGCACGACGAGGTGGGCATCGCCCGTATCAACGTCGCCACCTATCAGTCCGTCTCAGGCTCCGGCAAGGAGGGGGTGAGTGAACTGGCAGGCCAGACCGCCCAGCTGCTCAATGGTCGCCCGGTCGAGCCGACTCTCTACCCCCAGCAGATCGCGTTCAACCTGATCCCGCAGATCGACAGCTTCACCGACAACGGCTACACCCGGGAAGAGATGAAGATGGTGTGGGAGACTCAGAAGATCCTGGGCGATGCCAGCATTGCCGTGAACCCGACTTGCGTGCGGGTGCCGGTCTTCTACGGCCACTCCGAAGCAGTGCATGTCGAGCTGCACCAGCCGCTCGATGCCGAGCAGGTAAAGGATCTGCTGCGCGCGGCACCGGGCGTGACACTGTTTGAAGAGGAAGGGGACTATCCGACACCGGTGCGTGATGCAACCGGCAAGGATGAAGTGCTGGTTGGCCGCATTCGTCAGGATATTTCTCACCCCAATGGTGTAAATATGTGGATCGTGGCCGATAACGTTCGTAAGGGCGCTGCCACCAACAGCGTCCAGATTGCCGAACTGCTGGTTCGCGACTACCTGTAAGGCCGTATGGCCAAGAGGGAGCACCGCAGGACGGCGGCGCTCCCTCTGAGCAAATAGCGTGGTGTGTGACCGGCACCGCACTGCGGTGTTGCAAGATTCTTTTGCGATATCAACTGATTAAGTTTTTTTCTACACTCAGAGGCAAGTTGGGTGCTAAATGTGTCGGACTGCTGGCTTGCAAGGCGAGCCTGATTTATATTGAACCGACTGTTTTGGGGTAACTATCCAGATTTTTCAATGTGATAGGGCCGTCATACGAAGGAACGAATATGGGACATTCCCGCATAACATTGGCAACGCTACTCGCATTGGGTCTGCTGGGCACCGTTCAGGCTGCAGATTCCTCACGGGAGCCGTTTTTTGTCGAACTGAAAGGCCCTGACGAGCCCGCACCACCCGCTGTCAACAGCCAGCCGCTGGCCCAGCCCGTCGCGCAGCCGGTTCGGGCAACCGCCCAGCCCATCGTCCGTCAGGTGGCAACCGCCAATCCCGCCAGCTATGGCCCGATTCGTCCTACCGATACCCTCTGGAGTCTGGCAAGCAAGTATCGTCCCTCCAGCCGCGTCAGCGTCTACCAGACCATGGTCGCGATCTACGAGAAAAACCCCCGCAGTTTTGCCGATGGCAATATCAACCATATTCTGGTGGGCTCGCGCATTCTGCTGCCCACCGCCGCCGAGGCGAGCGTCATCACCGATGCCGAGGCTCGCGCCAAGTTCCGCAGCGACAACGCCAGCTGGAAAGGGCTGAGCCCCAAATATCTGGCTAACAAACAGGCTCACACGGCTAAACCGGTCGCAGCAAAAGCTGCGCCAGCCAAGCCTGAAGTGGCCAAGGCAGCGCCTGCTCCGCTGCCTGCCGTCAAGGCGGCACCCATTCCTGCACCTGTGACCGAGCCGAAACCGGCTGTCGAGACCAAGGTGGCTGACGCCAAGGAAGTGGCCAAGGTCAACGAGGCGCCGGCGAAAGAGGCCGTTGCACCGGCCCCGAGTGCGGCAAGCGGTACCGCGCCTGCTCCGCTGCCCTCCGATCTGGACAAACCGGTTGGCAAACCTGCTACCGAGATGACCCTGGCGCTGGAAGATGCCAATGCCCAGCTCGCCCAGGTGACCGAGATGAACCACAGGCTCAAGCTGCGCCTGCAATCCCTGACCGAAGAGGTGGAGACCCTCAAGGCTCAGCTGCAGGATCAGACTGCGCTGGAGAAAGAGATTGCCGAGCTCAAGGCCAAGCCGGTGCCGCCCGTGGTGGCAGAGCCCGAGCACAAGCAGAACTGGCTGATGGACTTGCTCTCCTCACCGCTCAATCTGGCGATGATCATTTTGCTGCCGGTGTTGCTGGTGCTGGCGCTGGTGACCCTCTGGCTGCGTGCCCGGGCCCGTCGTGAGCTGGAAGAGCAGGAGAAGAGCCTCTCTGAATCCACCGCAATGATGATGGATCAGGATCACAGCGAGTTTGATGATCTGCTCAGCGTCGATATCACCGACAACGAGCCGGAGCGTCCGCTGCCTGACCTCAACACCCCGGATGGCTTCATGCCGGTTGAGCCGGCGCCGAAGCCGGATGTCGAGCTGGTGTTCAGCGACGAAGGCGAGATGGATTTGCAGGGCTTCGAACCCGAGCGGATGCCTGCTGCTACCAGCCGTGACCCCGATCTGGTGCCGGATCTTGATCTTGCCCATGACGAGCCGATAGCGCTTGCCAATGAGCCAGCCATGGATCTGGCCAGCGAGTTCAATCCCAAGCCCAAAGGCGCCAACGAGATCATGAGTGAAGAGGAGCTGCAGGCTGCGCTCTTCGCCGAGCTGGACGCTGATCTTTCTGCCGATATCGAACCGGAATTGAGTGCGCCGGCTAACGCCGAGCCTGCCGATGATGATCTCGCCAGTTTCGATCTCAGCGATTTCGAAGGCGCCTTTGAGGAGCCGGCTGTCGAGATTGAGGATGAACATGCCATCGACCTGAGCCTGGATGGGGACGCCAGTGCTGACGAGATGCTGGCCGAGCTGGGTCTGGAGCCTGAACCGGTCAAGGCCAGGAAAGAGGCTGAAGCGGATCTGGAGTGGGATCCCAACGAAATGGCGCTCTCCGATTTCGAAGATGCCTTTACCGAGGTCGAGTCGCACCCTGCCGATCTGCAACCCCGCGAGCAGGCACAGGAGAGCGGTTACGTCGAGATCGACAAGCTGCTGGCCGAAGCGGATGCCACCACATCGGAGCCGGAACCCTATCAGGGCTTCTCGCTGGATGTGGGGCTTGACGGTTTCCCCGAAGTGCTGCCGGAGTCTACCGGATTTGATGTGGATGCCGATGATGGCGGCGTTGGTGCCAAGCTGGATCTGGCACGTGCCTACCTTGAAATCGACGACAAGGACAGTGCCCGCGAGCTGCTGCAAGAGGCGGCAGAGCAGGGGAGTGACCATCAGCGCGCCGAAGCGGAAAAACTGCTCAAGCGACTGGGATAATCACATCATCCCGATGAACTTGAACGACAAGGGCAGCCAGCGGCTGCCCTTTTTACTTGTTGCCGTGGCCGGAGCTTGCGCGGATTTTGGGATTTTTGCCGCGAGATGCGTATAATCCGCCCCGTTTCTTTCACTGCTTTACCAAAAGACACCCTTATCCATGCGAATTGCCCTAGGTATTGAATATGACGGCAGCCGGTATTTCGGCTGGCAGCGTCAGCGAGAAGTGATCAGTGTGCAGGAGGAGCTGGAGAAAGCCCTCAGCCGGATCGCCAATCATCCGGTCTCCATCCAGTGCGCAGGACGCACCGATGCCGGTGTCCATGCCACCGGTCAGGTGATCCACTTCGATACCGATGCCAAGCGTGCCGAAGGGGCCTGGACTCTGGGTCTCAACTCCAACCTGCCGCCCGACATCGCCGTGCGCTGGGTCAAGGAGGTGGACGAGGAGTTCCACGCCCGTTTCAGCGCTACCGCCCGTCGCTACCGCTATGTCATCTACAACCACAACTACCGGCCAGCCATTCTCGGCAGCGGCGTCAGCCATTATCACGAGGCGATTGATGCCGAGCTGATGCATCAGGCCGGGCAGTGCCTGCTGGGTGAGCAGGATTTCAGCTCGTTCCGGGCCGTCGGTTGCCAGTCCAAGACGCCGTGGCGCAATGTGACGCACCTCTGCGTCAGCCGTCAGGGGCCCTATATCGTGCTCGATATCCGGGCCAATGCCTTTTTGCACCACATGGTGCGCAACATCACCGGCTCGCTGCTGCTGGTGGGGCAGGGGCTCAAACCGGTGGAGTGGGTAGCCGAGGTGCTGGCTGCCCGGGATCGCAATCTGGCCGGGCCAACCGCCAAAGCGGGTGGCCTCTATCTGGTCGATGTAGATTACCCGGCTGAACTGGCTCTGCCCCGGGTACCGCTTGGCCCGTTGTGGCTGCCGGACTCGGCACCGGGTACGACCAGTTTTTAGTAACTGCGCCCGAAAAATTGTGGTTTAATGACCCGTCATTTGTTGCCATCGAGCTATTAAGTCATTGAACAGACAAGGCTCGATGCGTTTTGTCAGGCACAAAAGCATTAAGGAATTCCATGAGCTGGCTTGAGAAGATTCTTCCCAAGAGCAAGATCACTGCCCCTCGTCGTCACAACATTCCGGAAGGGGTGTGGACCAAGTGCAGTGCTTGTGAACAGGTGCTCTACCGGGCAGAGTTGGAGCGCAATCTCGAAGTGTGCCCCAAGTGTGATCATCATATGCGCATCAGCGCTCGTGCCCGTCTCGAGAGTTTTCTCGACGAGCAGGGCCGCACCGAAGTCGGTGCCGAGCTGGAGCCTCATGATGTTTTGAAATTCAAGGATTCTAAGCGCTACAAGGATCGTTTGTCTGCCGCTCAGAAAGAGACGGGGGAGAAAGATGCGCTGGTGGTGATGAAAGGGACCCTCAAAGGGGTACCGGTTGTCGCTTGTTCGTTCGAGTTCTCCTTTATCGGTGGCTCCATGTCCTCCGTGGTCGGTGCCCGTTTCGTGCGCGCCGTTGAGGAGAGCATCAAGGAAGGTCGTGGTCTGGTCTGCTTCTCCGCTTCCGGCGGTGCCCGCATGCAGGAAGCGCTGTTCTCCCTGATGCAGATGGCCAAGACCAGTGCCGCGCTGGATCGTCTGTCCAAAGCCGGCCTGCCCTATATCTCCGTGCTGACCGACCCCACCATGGGTGGCGTCTCCGCCAGTCTGGCCATGCTGGGCGACATCAACGTGGGCGAGCCCAAGGCGCTGATCGGTTTTGCCGGCCCGCGTGTTATCGAGCAGACCGTGCGCGAGAAGCTGCCGGAAGGGTTCCAGCGCTCCGAATTCCTGCTGGAGAAGGGCGCCATCGATCTCATCATCGACCGCCGCGAAATGCGTAACCGTCTGGCCAGCCTGCTTGCCAAACTGATGAATACTCACGTCATCGCAGAGTGAAGATGAGTTCAAACATGCATCAATCCCAAAGCCGGTCGCTTGTCGACTGGCTTTCTTATTTGGAGCAGATCCATCCGGTCTCTATCGACATGGGGCTGGAGCGGGTCGGCAGGGTTGCCCGCCGCATGGGGCTCACCCGATTGCCGTTCAAGGTGATCACGGTGGCGGGTACCAATGGCAAGGGCTCCAGCTGCGCCATGGCGGCCAGCATTCTGATGGCCGCCGGCTACCAGGTTGGCGTCTACTCTTCGCCCCATCTGCTGCGCTTTACCGAGCGGGTGCGGGTCAACGGTCAGGAGCTGGCCGATAGCGATCACTGCGCCGCCTTTGCCGAAGTGGAAGCGGCGCGCGGCGAGATAGCGCTCACCTTCTTCGAGTTTGCGACCCTGGCAGGTTTATGGCTCTTCTGCCGCGCCGCGCCGGACGTGCTGCTGCTGGAAGTGGGCTTGGGTGGTCGGCTCGATGCCACCAATGTGGTGGAGTCCGATGTGGCCATGATCACCTCCATTGCCCTCGATCACTGCGACTGGCTGGGTGATACCCGCGAGGCGGTGGCGGTGGAGAAAGCCGGGGTGTATCGCGCCGGCAAACCCGCCATCAGCGGCGAGCCCAATCCCCCGGCGACTATCGCCAGCGAGGCGGCGCGTATCGGCGCCAACCTGCGTCAGGTTGGTATCGATTTTCGTGGCGATGAGCACGAGAGCAGCTGGGATTACCACGGTCTTCACCAGTGGTGCGACCTGCCCAAACCGGCGCTGCCGCTGATGAATGCGGTCACCGTGCTGGCGGCGCTGGAATCCCTCGGCTTGCCGTTGCCAGAGTCTGCCATCCGCGACGGGCTTGCCAATGCCCAGTTGGCTGGCCGGATGCAGCAGCTGCAAAGTGCGCCGCTGGTCATCGTCGATGTGGCTCACAATCCCCATTCGGCCGCCTATCTGGCCGCCCAGCTGCACAAGATGCCCTGTGCGGGTGTGCGTCGCGCCGTGGTCGGCATGCTCAAGGACAAGGATATGGCGGGGTCGCTTGCCGAGCTCGACGGTCTGATCGGCGAGTGGTATCTGGCAAGCCTGACCGGCCCGCGTGCGGCAAGTGCGGCCCAGTTGGCACAGGCGCTTGGCTCCGGACAGGGGGCGGCGACGACCTTTGACAGCGTCGAGGCTGCCTATCAGGCTGCCTTGGCCGTATCGAGTCCTGACGATATGGTCATTGTGTTTGGTTCGTTTTACACTGTCGCCGATGTGCTGGCGGGGTTCGCCAGCTAGCCAGCCCCTCTTTGTCGGGGGCGTGCCATGAATTGGATCAAGTAAAGGAAGTAGGAGTCAACTTGGCCTCGAAGTTTCAAAACCGTCTGGTGGGCACCGTTATTCTGGTGGCCCTGGTCGTTATTTTCCTGCCGGACCTGCTGGATGGTCACAAGCTGGCGCAAAAGGAGGAGGCGTTTGCCAAAATTCCGCTGCGTCCCGATCTTGAGCCAGCCAAGCCCGCGTTGCAGGTATCGGCGGCAAGCACGCTGCCGGCCGAGCATCTGGCCAGTCAGCAGCAAGCCTCGGCCGCCCAGCAGTGGCAGGTGGAAGAGGTCGCTGACCCCATGACCCTCGGCAATCAGGGGAGTGCCGCCCAGCAGGCCGGTGCGCAGGTTGCCCAGCAGCCGGTGCAGCAAGCCGCGCCTGCCAAGCCGCAACCCAAGCCGGAAGTGGTCGCCAAGGCGCCGGTTGAACAACCCAAGCCGGCACCAAAACCGGTTCCGACCAAGCCGGTCGAGGTAGCCAAGGCGCCGACTCCTGCGCCAGCCAAACAGCAGGCAGGCCAGATCAAGTCCCTCGATGACCTTATCGAGAGCAAGATGAGCCAGCCGACCACGCCAGCGCCCGCCGCGGCACCGGCGCAGGGGAGCTGGATCCTCCAGCTCGGCGCGTTCAAGAACGTCGACAGCGTCAACGCACTGGTGAGCAAGCTGCGGGCTGCCGGTTACTCGGCCCACACCTCGCCGCGCACGCCGGTGCAGGGACAGATCAACCGGGTCTTTATCGGGCCTGATGTCTCCAAGGCCAAGCTGCAGGGTATCCAGGGACAGATCTCCCAGATGACGGGGCTGAGCGGCTCGGTCGTCGCTTACAATCCCTGATTTTCATTGCACTCGCATCACAACACCGCGCCCGTCGCGGTGTTGTTTTATCTGGCTGTCGCTATTTTTAAGTCCCGCGTCGCAAAGGCCACCACCCGGTTGGGATTTGCGGGGAGTTGGGTTAGTCTGAGCCCTCTGTCACCCATAGGAGTTCAAGATGATCCTCTCGACAACCCCCACTCTGGAAGGCAAGAGCATTCGTGAATACCGCGGCATCGTGGTGGGCGAAGCCATCCTTGGCGCCAATATTTTCAAGGATCTCTTTGCCGGGATCCGCGACATTATCGGCGGCCGCTCCGGCGCCTACGAAAAAGAGCTGGCCCGTGCCCGCGAGATTGCCTTTGATGAGCTCAAGGAGCGCGCCTCTGCGCTGGGGGCCAATGCGGTGGTCGGCATCGATATCGACTACGAGGTGGTGGGGCAGAACGGCAGCATGCTGATGGTCAGCATCAGCGGCACCGCCGTGGTGGTTTGAGATAGCAAGCTCTCCCCCGTGCGCTGAACCCGCGTGTTGACATGACAAGCCGATAACCGGGTTATCGGCTTTTTTGTGCGCGGCGCTTGATAACGGAGATGCCAGATCGGGGGATGATGAAGCTAGTTTTGAAATTAACATATTGATTTTGTTTATTTATAATTTTTCATAACTGGCTGGTGCGGGTTTTATTTTTTTTAACTGGGCCAGCTGTATCGGCTGGACTAGAGTTGTTGCCATCAGGACAACGACTCCTCATGGACGAACACCATATTTTCTTGAAGGCGTATCAAGATGCACAAAAAATCTGCTCTGCTGACTGTTATCACTCTGGCCATCGCTGCTTATGCTGGTAGCGCGGCGGCAACGGTTCCGAACTTTACCGCTGACTGCCCGATGAATATCAAGGTCAAGTCGCAGGATGGCAACGTCTATATCAACGGCAAAAAGGCCTCGCTGAAGACCAATGCACCCAATGCCTACTCTGCCCAGAGCGGCAAGATCATGATCGGTATTAGCGCCGACTCCGCCACCAGCGAGCCGAGCATTGATTACGCCATCAAGCACGATAACCGTGCCAACGGCATCTGCACCGTGCAATCCTGGTCGGCAGGCAAGGCCGCCACATTGCCGATGGCCAAGGGAGATTCCCCTTATCAGGGCAAGTGGGTCGCCAAAAACAGCGGGACTGGCCAGACAGTGGCCGTCATCCGGGTCGATGGCAAGGAGCAGGTGTGGGTCAACGACGTCAAGGTCAAGGCCAAGCGTGCCGATGGGGCGCTGCAGATCCGGCAGGGGATGATCCTCTATACCCTGCAGGGCGACCCGCGGGTGCGCGGTGAAAGCGAGTGGCAGGACAGTGATGCAGGTTCGACCGGTCCTATCTCTTTCGAATAAATCCGTTTCCCCATTCCGATAAAAGCGACGCAGGCCATGGCCTGCGTCGCTTTTTTACTGGTCTACGGAAGGGGGCGCTATGAGCGGTTACACCCCGGCCAGGGTATTAGCTTCGCCGTACCAGTCCAGTTTGTCAGCCAGGGTCACCACCGAGCCGATGATGATCAGGCTCGGGCTCTCCACCTGAGTGGCCAGCAGCGCCAGCTGTTGCAGCTCGCCGCGCACCACCCGCTGTTGCAGGCTGGTGCCCTGTTCCACCAGCGCCACCGGGGTGTGACCGGGCAGGCCGTGAGTCTGCAGCTCGTCCTGAATGCGGCCGGCATGGGCCAGCCCCATGTAGAAGACCAGGGTCTGGCGGGGGGCCGCCAGCGCCGACCACTCCTGCGCGATATTGCCCTCCTTGTCGTGGCCGGTGATGAACTGCACCCGCTGGGCGTGATCTCGGTGGGTGAGGGGAATGCCGCTGTAGGCGGCGCAGCCCGATGCGGCCGTGATGCCCGGCACCACCGAGAAGGGGATGCCCGCCTCGGCCAGAGTCTCCAGCTCCTCGCCGCCTCGGCCAAAGATAAAGGGATCGCCCCCCTTGAGCCTGACCACCTGTTTGCCCAGGCGAGCCTGCTCCAGCAACAGCTGGTTGATCGCCTGCTGGGGCACACAGTGGCGACCCGCCTCCTTGCCGACAAAGATCCGCTCGGCATCCCGGCGCACAAGTGCCAGCACCTCCTGCGAGACCAGCCGGTCATAGACCACCACATCCGCCTGTTGCAGCTGTTGCAGACCGCTCAGGGTAAGCAGCCCCGCATCGCCGGGGCCGGCGCCCACCAGGATGACGCTCCCCTTGCTCTGCAGCGGCTCATCGAGCAGCTCGGCGACGCTCTGCTCGGCAGCCTGCTGCTGGCCGCGCGCCAGCTGGCATGCCAGTCGCTCATGGCTAAAGAGCCGCTCCCAGAAGCGGCGGCGAGCCAGCTTGTCCGGTATGGCCTTGACTCGCTCGCGCAGTTTGCCCGCCAGCGCCGCGAGCTGGCCGATGTGCTGCGGCAACATGGCTTCGAACTTTTCCCGTAGCTGGCGGCTCAGCACCGGCGCCGAACCTGCGCTGGAGATGGCCACCATCAGCGGCGAGCGGTCGATGATGGCGGGCATGATGGCGCTGCAGTGGGCCGGAGAGTCCACCACGTTGCAGAAGATCTGGCGCTGATTCGCTTCGTTGAAAACCTGCTGGTTGACCCCGGGCTGGTTGGTGGCTGCGATCACCAGCCATTTGCCATCGAGCAGCTCGGGGTGAAAGTCGGCGGCGCAGACCGTGAGCAACCCCTGCTCGGCCCAGCTCATCAGCTGGGGCTCGAGATGCGGGGCATTGATGGTGATCTTCGCCTTGGCATCGATTAGCAGGCGCGCCTTGCGCACCGCCACCTCACCGCCACCGACGATAAGTACCGGCTTGTGTTGCAGCTGACAGAAGAGAGGGAGAAAGTCCATAACGGGCTCCGGATACGGGTCCGGCAGCAACGGGCTGCGCAGGACGAAAAGAGGAGAAGGAGTAGAAACACAGTGAAAGGAAAAAGGGGGAAGCGTGATCCACGCCCGGGCCAACGACAGATCCCCACCGGTTGTCGGCCACTATGATCAGCTTCCCCAAACGAGGTTTTTCCTATTGCACCGCTTTGACATGCATGTTGGCGACGTACTGATCTTCGGCCCAGAAGATGCGGTCAGCGACCATGGCTTCCGGATTGAGGGTGACGCCGCGCAGCACCCGCTCCTTGAACTTGTGATAACCGGCCCGATCGATAAGGTGACCCATGTGCAGGTAGATGGGCTTGCCATCCAGCATCTCGGCCTCGAACTCGAACAGGTTCTTGATCACCGCGTGCAGCACCTCTTCGGTCACCCAGTTGAGAAACAGCTTGCCGGTACGGGGGGTCTTCTTGCTGGTGCGCCCCCCCAGCTTGACCATGTAGAGCTGCTTGGGATCCCGCTGCCAGGCGAGGGTCGGGCAGGCCAGCACGCATTCGCCACAGCCGATGCACTTGCTCTCCTCCTTCACCGCCTTGCCATGCTTGATGGCGAGGCAATCGACAGCGTGGTGGCTGCACGCCTTGACGCAGGCACCGCAGCCGATGCAGCGCTCGGCATTGAAGTGGATCTTGGCGATGCCGAGGATGCCGAAGTCGGCCATGTTGGCCTTGGCGCAGTCGTTGGGGCAGCCGGCGATCACCATTTTGAGGTGATAGGGGTTGGGGTAGAGGTGCTTCTCCATCCGCTGGGCCAGCCCGGTGCAGTCGATATTGCCCTTCTGGCAGATGGTGTTGCCCTGACAGGCGACGATGTTGCGTCCGCCGATGCTCTGGTAACCGGCGCGGGTGTCCTCTACCTCGATGCCGCAGGTCTCCACCTCAATCTCCCTGATAAAGGGCTCGAGGGCGGCATTGACCTTGTCCATGTCCTGATACTTGATGCCGGGCATCGCCAGCTTCTGGCGGGTGGTGAGGTGGATCAGGCCGTTGCCATACTGTTCGGCAATCTGCTGGGCCACCGCCAACAGGTGAGCGGGCATGATCCCGCCGGGAATGCGCACGCTGATCATCGCTTCGCCGCGTACCTTGGAGAGGCGGTATTCGTTCTTGGCGCGGGCCTTGATGATGTCGATATCGAGACTCATGGTGTTCTCCCTTAGTCGATCAGATGCTGGGCCTGGTCAAAACGAAAGACCGGTCCATCCACGCAGATATAGGTGTCGCCCATCCGGCAGTGGCCACACTTGCCCACGGCGCAGGCCATGCGGCGTTCGTAATCGACCCAGATGCGATCCTTGGGGATGCCGCGCTCAAGCAGGGCGAGCACCACGAAGCGGATCATGACGGGAGGGCCGACCACGATGGCCTGGATATCCTCGCTATCCGAGAGGTCCAGCTGGTCGATGTAGTCGGTGACTCGGCCGATGCGAAACTGCTCGCTCTCCTCACCCTCATCCAGCGTGACGATGAGATTCTGGCGCTCGGCCCAGAGCGGCATCTCGTGGCGATAGAGCACCGCCTGCTCGTTCTTGAAGCCGAGGATCATGTCGAGGGATTTCACCTGTTCCGGGTGTTTGCTAAAGCGGCGCAGCAGCCCCTTGACCGGGGCGACGCCGGTGCCGCCCGCCACCACGATGAGGTGCTGGTTGCGATAGGCCTCCAGCGGATAGCCGTTGCCGTGGACGCCGCGCATCCACACCTTGTCGCCCACATCGAGGGCAAACAGGGCATCGGTGACCTTGCCGACCTTGCGGATCAGCAGATCCACATAGCCATCGCCATAGTCGGAGACCGAGATGGGCGCCTCGCCGACGGTGGGCAGGGAGATTTCGACAAACTGACCGTAGTGGACATCAAAGTCGCGGGAGACCCGAAAGTTCCACTCCAGCTCGGTGTGACGCTCGATGGCCAGAATGGTGTAGGCCCTGGGCCGCAGGCGGTTTTCGACCACCTCCTGCTGCTGTTCTGCTGTTGCGGTTTGCTGGCACTGGCACATATCAGTTCGCCCCCTGCGCGTGGTCGGCCGCGATGGTCTGTTCGACCACATCGGTCATCTTGTTGATGATGTTGCTAAAGGAGATGTAGTGAGGGCAGCGATCGTCGCAGCGGCCGCAGCCGACGCACATGTGCTCCTCCCCCTGACGAGCCTTGTAGTCGTTGACCTTGTGCAGGGCGCGATAACGCAGGCGTTCGCCATGCTTGGCGCGAAAACCGTGGCCACCGGCCATGTCGCTGAAGCCATCCACCATGCAGCTGGCCCACTGGCGACGGCGTTCACCCTGCTTGGGGTTTTCCGCATAGGTGAGGTCGTGCACGCTGTAGCAGCTGCAGGTCGGGCAGGAGGTGGTGCAGCGGCCGCAGCCGATGCAGCGGCTGTCATACTCGGCCCAGACCGGATGGGCGGTGAGGATCTGGCGGATCCGCTGGGGGTTGTCACAGACGCTGTCCGGGGTGCGCACCTTGATCGGGTTGCTCTGGACAAATTCCGGGGTGAAGTCGTCGGATTCACCCAGTTCGGTAAAGTAGCCGAGCAGATCGGGATCCTTCACCTCGATTCGGGCACTCTCATCGCTCAGACGAATGGCGGCGGCGTAGTCCCGGGTCTCATTGCTGCCCATGGAGACGCAGAAGCAGTTCTCGAAGCTCTCGCGGCACTCCAGCAGCACCAGCTTGAGCTTGCTGCGCAGCCGGGCGTAGTAGACGTCGCTGTTCTGGCCGTTCTTGAGATAGACCTGATCCAGCCTGCGCAGGGCGTGGATATCGCAGCTGCGCAAGAACAGCAGGGTGGGCTTGGCCTCCACCTTCGATTCGCGCAGCTCCAGATTGTCGAAGTGGAACAGGGTCTGGGTGATGGGGAGCACCACCTCTTTCGGGGAGAAGTGGGACTTCTCCTGCCACACCAGTTCGGCCGGATGGCGGATGCTGTGGTAGGTGACGTTGTCGGTGTCGGAGAAGCGACCGCCCCGATATTCGGCCGCAGGGGCCATGATCCGGTAATCGGGTAACAGCCGCTCGAACAGCTGCGCCAGCGCGGGCTGGGTGAGAAGAAACGACATAAATAAACACCTTGTCTTGGGGTGACATGCCTTGGCATTGCAAGGGGCTGTCTGTCCCGGTATTGACTAGCCGGGAGAGCTGGGCTGCTCTCGCCGCGGTCCGGTTTATGACTCATCTTGTTCAACTGACCCGATGGTTATTGTGTTGGCGGCGCGTGCGTCGCGGCAGGTCGGGTCATGCCTGTAAAGCTGTTATCAATTGAGCAGGGCGGCCTGATAGCCGGCGCACTTGCCCATCACGTATCCCATCTCCAGCTTGTTGATATCGCGGGTAAAACGGGACACCGGGAAGTAGTCGGCCGGGGCGATCACCTCGATCTGGCAATCAGCGGGCGGATTGGCGATGAAATCGAGCGCCTCGTTGTAGCTGCGATCTCGCTGCTCCAGCGCCTGTGCCAGCGCGGGGTGAGTCTTGAGCAGGGTGCGGATCATCCAGGGGAAGGGCATCGGCTTGAGCCGGTAGCCCAGCGGCTCGGAGAGGATCACCGTCATCTGGCGGGCGCCGCGGCGGTAGGCCTCGATCACCGGGATGGAGTCGGCGACGCCGCCATCGGTCATCGGCACCCCGTGCACCTCGGGATATTCGCGAGAGGCTAGGGGAATGGCGCAGCTGGCGGGCAGCACCTCATCCATGTTCTCCGGCTTGACCCGGATGTACTCCGCCTTGCCGGTCAGGGCATTGGTCACCACCGCATAGAAGGGGATGCCGCTCTCCCGATAGCGATGGATATCGAGGGGGTATTTGCGGCAGCTGGTATGCCAGAGCCAGTGGATATCCACCAGATTGCCCCCTTTGGCAAAGCGCAGCGGGTCGAGAAACTCCGGGGTGCAGGCCAGCTCGGTCAGGATGTCGTGGCTGCGGCCATGCTGGCTGGCGAGATAGGCCAACAGGTTGGTCGCGCCGGCAGAGACGCCGATGGCGAAGTCGAAGGGGCGGTAGTCACGTTCGATAAACGCATCCAGCACGCCGCTGGCAAATATGCCGCGCATGGCGCCACCTTCAACAACCAGAGCTGTGGGGGATGCGGTTCTGTTCATGACGAGGTCCTCATTGAAATCGGCGTCGCAAGAGTGTCGGTCGGCGGCAAGCTTCAGGCTTGCCCGGGCGACCATTCTGGCTGCCAGCCGGGGCTGGCTATCGCAATGAGGTCATTCTAGGAGCGCGGTTTTGTTTAGAATATCTGTTAATAATGAATTAAGCGTTTTGTATTTCTAAACGCTGGCGAGCCAACCGTTGTGCCAACAGGGGCTATCAGAGATAGTCAGAGCCTCTGATTTCACGGTTTGATGAGCCCCGGGAGATGTGCCTGATGACAAGACTCCTTGCCCCGCCAATCCAGCGCGGCGACACCATCGCTTTTTTCTCCCCCTCCAGCGCGGCAACCGCCTGGGCGCCCACCCGTTTTGCCCGTGCAAAGGCCTTTCTCGAAGGGCAGGGCTTCCGGCTCAAGGCGGGCTGCCTCACCGGTCAGCAGGATCACTGGCGCTCCGGCTCCATCGCCGCGCGGGCCGAGGAGCTCAACGCCCTTATCCGTGACCCCGAGGTGCGCTGCATCATGTCGGTGATTGGCGGCAGCAACTCCAACTCCCTGCTCCCTTATCTCGATTTTGCTGCGCTGAAACGGGATCCCAAGATCATCGTCGGCTACTCCGATGTGACGGCGCTGCTGCTCGGCATCCATGCCCAGACTGGTTTGGTCACCTTTTATGGCCCGGCGCTGGTGGCCTCGTTCGGCGAGTTGCCGCCGCTGGTGGAGGAGACGCTGGCCAGTTTTTTACAGATTGTGCTGGCCGATGAGGCTAGCGTCCCCTGCACGTTGTCCACTCCGGCAAAGTGGAGCGATGAACGGCTCGATTGGGAAAATCAGACCCGGGCCAAGCAGTGCCAACCCAACCGGCTGATCTCGGTGGGGACAGGGCGGGTAGCGGGGCGGCTGATGGGCGGCAACCTCAATACCATGGCGAGGATCTGGGGCTCCCCCTATATGCCGGCCATCGATCGCGGCGACATTCTGCTGCTGGAGGACAGCCTGAAATCTGCCGAGACGCTGGAGCGCTCTTTTGCCCATCTCAAGCTGTGCGGGGTGTTTGAGCGGATCGGGGCCCTTATCCTCGGCAAGCACGAGCTGTTCAACGATCAGGGCAGCGGCAAGCGCCCGCTCGATATCCTGCTGGAGGTGGTGGGGGAGCCGCACTTCCCCATTCTGGCGGAGTTTGACTGCGCCCATACCCACCCCATGCTGACGTTGCCGCTGGGCGTCGAGGCGGAGCTGGATCTCGACCGCCAGCAGCTTACCTTGCTGGAGCCTTGGTGGCAGAGCATCTGACGTAGCGAAGGAAGCAGACAAGGCCGCTGATGCGGCCTTGTCTGTTGTTGGGGGATGGGATTGTCAGGGCAGGGCATCGGCCCGGAAGCTGGCACGGATCTGCGGCACCAGTGGCGAGACGTCGAATCCCTTCTCCTCGCCCAGCACCGGATGGAGCAGGGGGCCGTCGCTGATGGGGGTGAGGTTGCCGGCCAGCAGCTGGCGAGTAGCTTGCCCCATCTGGTAGAGCTGACGCACCGGCGCAAACTGGGTCGCCAGATTGAGGGGGTCATCGGCTCGGGTGAAGGCCATCATGGGGATCTGGTAGGTGGCATCGCGCGCCGGTTTGTCGCCGTGAATGCCTTTGCCGGCCGACATCAGGAAGGGCTGGTGATCGCCAAAGGCGATGACCAGATAGCGCTTGCCCGACTGATCGAGACTCTTGAGCAGCCGCTCCAGCGAGGCCATGGCATCCACCACCCCGGTGTAGTAGGTGTTGAGCAGCTGTCTGTCACTCTCGCTCTCGTTCGGGCAGGCGCCGCTGCGCTCCTGTGCCTGATAGCGGGGGCCATCGAAGGGGCCATGGCCCTGCATGGTGACCGCATAGGCAAACAGCGGTTTGTCATCCTGTTCGCTGCGTTTGAGCAGGTGATCGACGAGGGCATCGTCCGAGATATAGAGCCCCTTGTGCTCGAGGGTGGAAAAACGGCTGTCGAACCAGCGCTCCTGATAGCCAAGCGCCGGGATCGCCTTGGCGCGGCCCCAGAACTTCTCCACATAGGGGTGGACGAAGAGGGTCTGGTAGCCACTCTGGTTGGCACTCTGGGCCAGCCCCGGCACCTGATCAGAAAGGTAGTAGTAAGGCACCACACCCTGCTTGAGCAGCCCCACCGGCAGGCCGGTGTTCATCTCGAACTCCGCCAGTACCGTCATGCCGCCGGTAGTGGGGGAGTGGATGGTCTTGTGCCACTGCTGGATGGTGGTGGGCAGGTTCAGGGTGGGCGCGGGGGCGCAGAGCCGCCCCTGCCAGTCGAGCATCAGCGACTCATATTGCAGCACGATCACCAGATCCCAGCGCGGCGCAGCCCCCTGCGGCGATTGGCTCAGCTGGGGGGTGAATTCGTTGATCTGCAGCGGGTAGCGAAACACGCTGCCCTGCTCCAGCATCTCGTCCACCAGATTGAACAGATAGAGGCCGGGGCCGGAGCGGATGATGTCCCTGTGGTAGTTGACCGCCCGATCCACGTAGCGCACGTTGGCCCCCAGCAGCTTGTTGCTGGTCTGGGTGGCAAAGACGCAAAGGGCAAAGAAGGCCACGGTGGCGGCGGCGGTGCGCAGGATCCAGCGGGAGAGGGCAAAGCGCCAGCAGAGGAAGAGCACCATAGCGCCACCGAGCAGCGGCACGACGGGGTGCTGATCCTGCAGGATCCGCAGCAGCGCCATCAGGTTGCCGAGATCATCGCCGCCGAGCGGCACGCCATAGATGGCGATCTTCATGAAGTTGGCCAGCAGCCCTATGCCGGAGAGCGCGGTAAAGACCAGCCCCATGTAGAGGTTGAATCCGGCCAGCGCGCAGAGGCTCCAGCCCAGCACCATGCTGCCCCAGGCGAGGTAGTAGTGCTCCGGGCGAAAGCCTGACCAGAGCAGAAATTCCCCCAGTTTGAACACCACGAAGCCGTGCAGCAGCACGAAGGTGAGGTTGCCGAGCAGCAGGCTGCCGATGATGCGCCAGCGCAGACTGCGGCGCAGCCTTGGCAGCACCGCCTTCAGCACAGCGGCGCTCAGCGCCAGTACCAGCGTCAGGCTCACCATCAGATAGGTGAGGTTGAAGCCCTGCTCCGGCAGGGTCTGCAGGATCTGGCTGAAGTCGCCGCTCTCGGGGCGGTCGGCCAGCAGCAGGCCGATCCGCAGCTGGTAACGGCTGGACAGCGCATCGTCGGGGGCGCGCAAGGTGCTGTTGAGATCCAGGGTGCAGCGGCGTTGGCGACATACTTGAAGCTTCTCCACCGGCTGGCTCAGCTCGTCGATCCGCTCCCCCTTGTCGTTGAGCAGCTCCACTCGCACCTTGTCTCCCGGCTGGAGCGGCCCTCGCAGTTGCCACTGGCTGCGCACCACCAGATAGAGGCCACGGCTGTCGCTCTTGTAGAGCAGGGCGTGGCGGGTGAGGGTGGCCAGCGGGTTGTCGGCGGGCCCCAGCACCAGCGGTTGGGCACGGCCAAGCCAGCTGCCGGGATTGATGAGGGGCAGCAGCAGGGTGACGATGAGCAGGCCACCGAGCAGGGTCAGCAGCAGGCGGGAGAGGCTCAGGGCGCGGCGACGGCCTGAGAAGGGACGATTCATATCAGCTCATCCTTTGAGCAAGTGAGAGAGATGCAGATCATCTGCATACTATTTGACCCGATGGTGCGTGGCCGGTTCATGGATGTCAATTTAATGACCACCTGATGAATTTTTGGTTGCACTTCGGCCCTGCATATTGTGATCCCGATCGAGAGGTTGTCCGGAATATGTGATGAAAGCGTCATCATGAACGTTTGCTGCTGGTCTGCGAGAGAGGTGCTGTTTAGTCTCTCAGTAGCGACAGGAGGTACATGTATGAATCCCAAGGTGATGGCACGGCAAGCCAGATTGCTGCGTATGCTCGAGAGCAAGGAGGAGATCCGGATCGGGCGCGAACGTGACTGTCCGCTTCCCGTGGCGCAGCTGGTCAAACTCAAGGATTCCCATCCGTCGGTGATCAAGGTCTATCGTCACGGTCTTACCGCCGAGGTGTTTCATCTCAAGATCGATGGCCATCACTGGTGCCTGAAGCGGCGCCGCAACGATTCGCTGGTCGCCAACCTCGATGGCAAGACCGCTTTCCTCACCGAACTGGAGCGGCGGCGCGAAATCGAAGCGCTGCGCGAGTTGCATCCCACCGTGCTCTCCCACGTGGTCTGTACCAGCTTTGGTTCGGCCCGCGCCGGCATTCTGGTCTCGCCCTGGCTGCGGGGTGTGCCGGTGCATCAGCTCAACGAGCGCAATCTGGCGCAGATGCTGGAGGTGCAGGGGGAGCTGGCCCGCTGGGGCTGGTTCGACTGGGACCCTAGCCCGGGCAACCTGCTCGATGACGGCGAACATATCAGCGTGTTCGACTTTGGTTACATGTGGCCCTTCGATCCTCGCTTCGAATACAACTCCAACGGGCTGGTCGACCCGCAATTTCATGTGCCGGAGCGGCTGGAGACCCGCACCCTCTCCGGGCTCTGGCTCGATGAGGCCGATCCCTTGCCGCAGTTCCGCTACTGGCGCGAGCTCTGTCTGAAATGGGTGAAACGGGAGATCCACCACCTGATACGGGAAGGCGCCAGCGCACCCGTGCTGGCCCGGTTGCAGAGCCTGCAAGGGGAGTGGAGTGCCGCGCTGGCAAGCGACGAGGCGCTCGCTGCCAACTGGTGGCGGGATATGTATCGCAGCCACCGGCTCGATGTGGCCGACGATCTCAGTGGCCGCAGCTGCAGCCCGCTCACCCTGCGTCGTCTCGACTGGCTGGAGCAGGCGGTGACCGACCACTACGAGCAGCTGGTCGACAATCTCTCCAGCGAAGAGCTAGGGCTGGGCCAGAGCGAGCTGCTGGCCAGATTGCAGCGCCAGCGCCGCGAAGTGATGGCGTGCCAGTTGCCGGTGACCACCTGTGCCTGAGCCAACACCTCAGCGAAACAGAAATGAAAAGGGCACCTTGCGGGTGCCCTTTTGCATGGTCGGATTTGCCAGCCGTGAGGGTTAGTCCAGCAACTCCTGATGGAGGCGGTTGACGATCTGGCCCGCTTCGCCCTCTTTGACCAGGAAGCAGAGGTTGTGAGCGCTGGCGCCATAGCAGATCATCCGGATGTTGTGATCGCGCAGGGCATCGAATACCCGGCTACCCACCCCGTTGACCTCGCTCATCCGGTTGCCGATCAAGGCCACCAGAGCCAGCTCGTTCTCCACCTCGACTTTGCAGAGCTGGCTGAGTTCAGCCAGCACCTTGTCGCTGAGCACAGGTTCGCCATTGCTCTGGCTGCCGGTGTGATCCAGGGTGAGCGACACGCTCACCTCCGAGGTGGTGATGAGGTCTACCGAGATGCGATGACGGGCCAGAATGCCGAACACCTCGGCCAGAAAGCCATAGGCATGGAACATGTTGAGGCTGTGCAGGGTGACCAACACCTGCTGGCGACGCAGGGCCACGGCGCGAAACAGCGGGCTGGTGTCCGTGGTGGAGCGGATCCAGGTTCCCCCTGCCTGCGGCTCCCTGCTTGAGCCGACAAAGACCGGAATGTTCTGGCGCACCGCCGGTTGCAATGTGGCCGGGTGGAGCACCTTGGCGCCGAAGGTGGCCATCTCTGCCGCCTCGACAAAGCTGATTTCGGGAATGGGGCGGGCCCGGGTGACGAGGCGCGGATCCGTGGTGTAGATGCCGGGTACATCGGTCCAGATCTCGATACTGGTGGCATCGAGCGCCTCGGCGAGTAGGGCCGCGCTGTAGTCGGAGCCGCCACGGCCAAGCGTCGTCGTGCGGCCATCGCCATCGGAACCGATAAAGCCCTGGGTGATGACGAGGGTGTCCCCGAGCACCGGGCCCAGCGTCTGCTGGCAGAGATCGCGAGTCGCGTTCAGGTCGACGGTGGCCTTGCCAAAGCGGCTGTCGGTGCGCATCAGCTGGCGTACATCCTGCCAGTGGGCATTGACGCCGCGCTGGCGCAGCAACTCGGTAAAGAGGCGGGTCGACATCAGTTCGCCGCAGGCGATGAGGCGATCAGCCAGTTCGGCATCGGTCTGCTGGCTGGCCTGCTGCGCCATGGTGCGGATCTCGCCGAGCTGATCGTGGATCAGGGCCGTCACCTCGGCGGGGTGGCCAAGGTCGGCCAGAATGGCCTGCTGAATGTCGGCCAGCCTGGCCAGCTGGGCTTCGCGGCCCGCGTCGTCCAGCTCACCCTGAGCCAGTGCCACCAGCAGATTGGTGACGCCGGCGCTGGCGCTCAGCACCACGATGCGGGTGGCGGGATTGGCCAGCACGATATCGGCGCAGTTGTTCATGGCCGCGGCGTTGGCGACACTGGTTCCGCCAAACTTGGCGACATTGATCGGGCTCATTGCTTACTCCTGTCTTAATTTAAAAATCCGGATCCATCGGGCAAAAAAGAGAGGAGGAGGCTGAAAATGGCAGGAATGTGCGAAGCGATCCCGGCCAGAAGCACTCCACCCGCAGAGCCCATCCCGTACCCGCCCCTGACAGGGCGCGGTGGGGGATGACCACTACCGATGACAACCCGGGGGATTCAGCCCCCGCAGCCGACACTGAGGTTTCCAGTCTCCTCAGATGTCTCGGCGCTGCTCCCCCTGACCCAAGTTCACCGGACTCTGGCGTCCTCTCTCGGGCTGCCTGGGCAGCGCTCCTCTTCTGGCTCCACCATGGCGGTGGAGTGCATTTAGAAATACCTTGCGTTGGATTGGACTGTCAATCGAGTTTGTAAAAAAGTTCAAAATGTCAGCTAACTCAACGCAGAATCAATGAGTTACACAATGGTTTTTGACAAAACCTTGGAGCGACGCTGCCAGTTGTAGAGGCGCTGGCGCTCAACCGGCAGATCCTCCACCTCCAGCGGCTCGAACCCCCGCTCCCGGAACCAGTGGATGGAGCGGGTGGTGAGCACGAACAGGCGGCGGATGCCGAGCCGTTTGGCCCGCTCGGCCACCTTGGCCACCAGCTGATCACCCCGGTTGGAGTTGCGATAGTCGGGGTGGATGGCGACGCAGGCCATCTCCGCCATCGCCTCTTCCATAAAGCAGTAGAGGGCCGCGCAGCCGATGATCAGGCCATCGCGCTCGATGATGGTGAACTTGTCGATCTCCATCTCCAGCTGCTCGCGGGAGCGGCGCACCAGAATGCCTTCCTCCTCCAGCGGGCGAATGAGGTCGAGAATGCCGCCGATGTCCTCGATGGTGGCGGCGCGGGCCCGCTCGGCGCTCTCCCGCACGATCTGGGTGCCGAGGCCGTCGCGGCTGAACAGCTCCTGCAGCATGGCGCCATCATCCTGATAACTCACCAGATGGGAGCGGGGCACGCCGCCACGGCAGGAGGCAATGGCCGCGCGCAGGTAGCGGGCGGTGCCTGACATCTCTTCGCCCGCCTGCTCCAGCTCCACCAGCAGCTCTTCGGCCTGCTCGGGGAAGAGCTCGGAGATGGCTTCGCCGTGTCTGTCCATCACCCCCTGGGTGCTGCTGAAACAGATCAGTTTGTCCGCCTTGAGATCGACCGCCACCCGGCGGGCCACCTCTTCGGAGCTGAGGTTAAAGCTCTCGCCGGTGACCGAGCAGCCGATGGGGGAGATGAGCACCAGACTCTTTTGATCGAGCTGGCGGGTGATCCCCTCCACATCGATACGGCGCACCCGGCCGCTGTGGCAAAAGTCGATGCCATCATCCACCCCCAGCGGCTGGGCGGTGACGAAGTTGCCGCTCACCACGCTGATCCGCGCACCCTGCATCGGAGTGTTGGCGAGCCCCATGGAGAGCTGGGCTGTGATGTCGTACTGCAGGCCGCCACACACCTGTTTGATGATGGCGAAGCTCTCGTCATCGGTGACCCGGATCCGCTTGTGGTACTGGGCCTCGATGCCGGCGCGGGCCAGCGCTTCATCGTTTTGTGGACGTGAACCAAACACCAGCACCAGCCGTATGCCCAGTGTCTGCAGCAGGGCGATATCGCTGACGATATTGGCAAAGTTGGGGTGGCAGACGGCTTCCCCCCCCATCATCAGCACAAAGGTGGCGCCCCGATGGACATTGACATAGGGAGTAGATTGCCGGAAGGCATTGACCAGACTGGGCTCACGTTCACGCACTTGATATTTCTTCCATAAAAAAACAGCGATTGGCTCAATATATGAAAATAAATTCACAAATCAAGACTAAATATTGATTTGGTTGGGTTTGTTGGCCAACCGGATGCCTTGCCCGGACGTAACTGGCCAAAGTGGCAGGAGAGGCGCAGGGGAGTGAAGAGGAGGATGGGGGCGGGAGGCGCCGGTTGATCCGGTGCCACAAACTGTTATCTTCGATGCTCCTTTTCGTCATCGTGCATTGGCACCGGTTTTTACAAGGAGTGGCTTGATGGAACAGATTATTTCGCCGGCAGAGGCGTTGCCGGGGCGCAGCGAGGCCATGGTGATTGGCCAGCAGCATGCAGTAAACGGCCATCCGACTCAGGGGCCCTGGCCCGAGAACATGGCGATCGCCTGGTTTGGCATGGGCTGCTTCTGGGGTGTGGAGCGCCTGTTCTGGCAGCAGCCCGGGGTTTACTCTACCGCCGCCGGTTATCAGGGCGGCGTCACCCCCAATCCCACCTACAAGGAGGTGTGCAGCGGGCTGACCGGTCATGCCGAGACGGTGCAGGTGGTGTTTGATCCGGCGGTCATCAGCTATGGCGATCTGCTCAAATTGTTCTGGGAGCAGCACGATCCGGCGCAGGGCATGCGGCAGGGTGGGGACATTGGTACCCAGTACCGCTCGGTCATCTTCTATGGCGACGAGAGCCAGCAGGTCATCGCCCAGCAGAGTCTGGCTGCCTATCAGCAGGCCATGGCGGCGAGCGGCGACAGCCGGGCCATCACCACCCGCATCCTGCCGCTGGCGCCTTTCTATTACGCCGAGGACTATCACCAGCAATATCTGGAGAAGAACCCGGATGGCTACTGCGGATTAGGTGGCATTGGAGTCTGTTTGCCGCCTAGCCTGAATCGCTAAACAGGTTTGTAGTCGATTCCGTAAAAAAAGTGAAAATAAATGGTCGGAGGAGGGAACTTATTGCGACCAGTCGGGACTAACTAGGTAGCGTCCAGGGATCGGATGCGAAGTCCAGACACATTTCTTGCCTTGATAACCGCCTGATGAATGAACGCACTGGCGGGTTGAAAATGATAGCAAGCAGGGCTGCCCACCAAGGCGGCCCTTTTCATATCTGCTTGTTTTAGCTCGGGAGGGGCGATCGGTCAGGCGATCGCGCTGTCGAAGAGGTTCTTGATAAGATCGATGAACTCGATGAGGAAGGCTTTCTGCTCCGGGGTCGGCTCGCGCAGCCAGACGGCGGAGAGCACCTCTTCCAGATCGGCGACCACGGCGTCCGCCTCCTGCATGATGGTAAAACGCACCTTGGGTGCCAGCTGAGGGTTCTGCTCGCAGATGGCCATCAGGTTGCTGGCCACCCGGCTACTGACGAGATCCTCGATGGTCTGCTCGCCACCCGCATTCTGCTGCTGGGCCTCAAACAGTCCCAAACTCTCCACCAGATACTCGATCAGCGAGATATAGCCTTCACTCTCTACCACCATGGTTGCTGCCTCAATACAGTAACAATACGAAAATTAAGCGTATTTTAGTGGCTTGATCTAGCTTGGCAAGCAGCAGTGCAGGCGGTGGCGGGTAAAACTGACTCCGCCGCGCTCCACGCTTTCCACGCCGGTCAAGGTAAAGCCATGCCGTAAAAATAGCTCATAACTGAAGGCGCTGGCCTCGGTTGTGATGGCGCTGATGCCAAGGGCGCGGGCACCTGCCAGCGCCGTGGTAAGCAGCAGATTGCCCAGCCCCTGCCGCTGATGGGCCGCACCGACGTAGAGCAGGCTGAGGTGGCCATCGGCGCTCAGGGTGACAAAACCGGCAGGCGATTCACCCAGCATGGCAACCCAGCCATGATGCTCGCGCAGCTGGCTGACAAAGCCGGGATGTTGTGAACCGAGGGCCCACTGCTCCACCTGCTCCGGGCTGTAGTGCTGGGGGCCGGTGTGGCGGATTGCCTGCTCGAACAGGGTGACCAGGGCTGGAATATGCTGCTCGCCAAGGGGGGCGATAAAGAGGAGCGGCGTCATGCCGAAGCACCCTGATCAGCTGCATTGCGTGCGGGGGCCATGGGCCGTCTGGATTTAGGCAAGCCGGCGACAACCCGCTCATAGGAGTGGTGCACCCAGCCTTGCCAGAGATCATCGGGCAAGGTGCTGTTCAGGGTCACTGTGTTCCAGTGTTGCTTGTTCATATGCCAGCCCGGTTTCACCTCGGGGTGGAGTTCGCGCAGCAACAGCGCCAGCTCGGGTTCGCACTTGAGGTTGATGGTGAGCGGGTCAGCTTGCCAATCCACCAGCGCGAACATCTTGCCGGCGATGCGGTAGACCAGGATCTCCGGGCCAAACGGGGTATCTTCCTGACTGCCCGGCAACGAGAGCAGAAAGTGGCGTAAAGGGGTTAACTCCATGGTCTGGTCTCGCTGTGGGTGATCCGATCAGTGCGGTTGCATATCAATCAGGGGAAGGCATCTGTTACTATGCGCAGCCGAGTATACCCCCCATCACCGAGGGAGCCTATTGATGTTGTATCACAAGACTTTCGAACTGGGTCCCGAGCGGGATTGGGTGGTGTTTGTCCACGGCGCCGGTGGCAGCTCCTCCATCTGGTTCAAGCAGTTGCGCGCCTATCGCGAGCACTTCAACGTGTTGCTGCTGGACTTGCGTGGCCATGGCCAGTCCAACAAGCTGCAGCAGGTGATCCAGGGCCACTACAGCTTTCGGGCCGTGACCGAGGATATCGTTCGGCTGCTCGATCACCTTAATATCCGCTGCGCCCACTTTGTCGGCATCTCCCTTGGCACCATCCTTATTCGCCATCTGGCCGAGCTCTGCCCGGAGCGGGTCAAGAGCATGGTGCTGGGCGGCGCCATTTTGCGGCTCGATATCCGCTCGCGGGTGCTGGTGCAACTGGGCCGACTCGGCCAGCACTTCCTGCCCTATATGTGGCTCTACCGGCTGTTTGCCTTCATCATCATGCCGCGCCAGCACCATCAGGAGTCGCGCAACCTCTTTGTGCGCGAGGCCCGCAAGCTCTGCCAGAAAGAGTTCAAACGCTGGTTCCGCCTCGCCACCGAGGTTAACCCGCTGATGCGTTATTTTCGCGAACGCTCCCTGCCCATTCCGACCCTCTATGTGATGGGGGAGGAGGATCATATGTTTCTGGCGCCGGTGCGCGAACAGGTGGCCCGCGATGCCAGCTCTTCGCTGGCGGTGATCCAGCAGTGTGGCCATGTCTGCAATGTGGAGCAGCCGGAGCAGTTTAATCGCCGTACGCTGGCGTTTATAAACTCCCTCACCTGCAATCGTCTTTAGGCCGGATCACGGGCTGGCGTGCCAGCCTGTGCAAAATGCTTGTTCCTCCCTGCTTTTATCTTTCCTGATTTGCTCACAATGCGTTGATATTGCACGCGTTCAGCCAACTATCTCTCATGTTGTTGCCCTGTTTGCCGCTATCCATATGGAGATAGCTTATGGCTGCATTGGCAACGGGATTTCGACCAAAGATTAACCCCACCTTTTATGGTGCATTGCTACCTTTTTGAGAGATATAGTGCTTATCAATAACCAAGGATGGGAATCTGTATCATGGCCCAAAACATCACCCCCACCCAACGCGAGATCACCTTTCATCAGGATGAGCTGATCGTCTCCAAGACCGATCTGGCAGGCAGGATCACCTACTCCAACAAAGTATTCATGCGACTCTGTGATTATTCGGAGGAGGATCTGCTGGGAACGCCTCACAACATCGTGCGCCATCCCGATATGCCCCGCGGTGTTTTTTGGGGGTTGTGGCACACCCTCAAGGAGAATCGCGAGTTCTTTGGCTTTGTCAAAAACATGACCGCCAACGGTGATTTCTACTGGGTGTTGGCAAATGTGCGTCCCGATTTTCGTGACGGCAAGGCGATCGGCTACTTCTCGGTTCGCCGTTGTCCATCCCGCCATGCCATTGCGACCATTGCCCCCGTATATCAGAAAATGTGTGAGCTGGAGCGGGGAATGTCCGGAGATGCTCCCAAGCAATCCTGGGCCTGGCTGGAGCAACACCTGGCATCTCAGGGGACTGATTACGAACGTTTTGTTCTCAATCTGGTGCAGCAGGATTAAGGAGTCACTCTATGTTGACTGTGCTAACCAAGACCAGCAGTGCCAGTAAAAAACACCTCTTCATCAGTCAGAAATTTTTGCTGATCTGTACCGTGTTCGGCCTCTCTGTACTGATGTTGGCCATCTTTTCTCTTAGTTCGGTCGGGCCGACCTGGTTCAATCTGGGGATCCCCGGGTTGGCGTTGCTCTTTATTGTGCTTGCACTGCGTGAACAACGCAGGCTGGTGGCGATCATGGATCAGATCAACGAAGTGCTGGTGCAGGCCAGTGCCGGTGAGACCCATGTCCGGGTGACCAGAACCAAGGGGCTTGGCGAGCTGGGCAAGATCGCCTGGAACCTCAACAGTTTTCTCGACATCGTCGAAGCAAACATCAAGGATATGGTCTCCTGCTTTGAACATGCTGGTCAGGGACGCTACTACCGCCATGCGTTCAAACAGGGTCTGCCCGGCGAGTTTTCCAAGACAGCCGATAACATAAATCTCTCCCTGCACGCCATTCAGGAGGCGACCGAGCTCTCCCGGCAGGGTAATCTGCTCAACAAACTCCACCAGACCAACAACCAGAACCTGCGCAGCAGTCTGGCTGGGAATCAGGAAGATCTGCTGACCCTCAGCAACAAGATTGAGGACGTACTTGGCAATGCCCAGAGCGGGCTGGATGCATCGCTGCACAGCATGACGGTGGTCGAAGATCTCAGCCAGGAGCTGCTAGGTATCAACCGTGAGATGCAGGATACCGGACGGGCAGCGACCACGCTGGCAGGGGAGAGTGCCCGCATCACCGCTACAGTCAATCTCATCACGGAGATCACCGCTCAGACCAACCTGCTGGCGTTGAATGCTGCCATCGAGGCGGCCAGAGCAGGTGAAGTCGGGCGCGGGTTTGCGGTGGTCGCCGACGAAGTACGGGCTCTTGCCGAACGCACCCGTCAGTCAACCAACGAAATCCGCGATGTGGTCAAGGGGCTGACGACCAGCATCGAACAGATAGTGGGGAGCGTGCTCTCGCTTGGGGAGCGTAGCCAGCGCATCAGTGACAATGTGGACGGTTTTCGTCAAAGCTTCGAGGCAGTGGCCGAGGGAGCAAAATCCAACATCGGTCATCTCCACTTCGCCAGAGGGCTGGCGTTTGCCTCGCTGGTCAAGCTGGATCACATCATCTTTATGCAGCGTGGTTACCACGGGCTGGAAGTTAGGGATAACGAGAGCGTGGCCAGCCATACCGATTGCCGTTTGGGCCGTTGGTACTATCAGGGTGAAGGCGGCGAGTCGTTTGGCAAGTTGCCGAGTTTCAAACACATCGAGGTGCCCCACAAACAGGTGCACGAGGCTGTCAGCAGAGCATTGACTGCCGCACGGGGTGACTGGCTCCATGATGACAGGTTGCTGCACACCATTCTGGCCGAGATGGAGAGTGCCGAGCAGGCTAGCAAGCAGGTGATGCAGTTGCTCAACAGGATGGTCGAGGAGCAGCTTCAGGCTTGAGTAATGTCGTGCCATTAGCTGCAACTGGCAGTGGGAAAATGGCCAGCAGAGAGGAAGCACACTCTGGTAACCGGTTGATGGTCAATGGCTTTCAGCAGAGCGGCGAGAGCGCCAGTTAGTGATCGGTGCAGCAAAAGAGATAAGGATCCTCGCTGGATCCCGCTTGCCCGAGGTGGTTAGAATAGGGGCTTCCATGGGTCACAGGATGAGCAAGGATGTTACACAAGCAAGTCAGTTTTATCATCGATAGCAAGGGGAACAAGCAGGCGGCCGTCGTCCCCATCGAGATCTACAACGAGCTGATGACCCTGCAAAAGGCGCTCTCCGACAATCGTCCCGGGGAGCGCGAGCTCTACCACTTCAATGGCAAGGGTGCCGAGGCCCACGGTTATCCGGTGGGCAAGCGGCAAAATCCGGGCTTTATGGTGCTGGCCGGTTCCACCGCCAACGGCGAGGATGCAGCCTCTTTGCGCGAGGCGGTGATTGAACTGCGACTGGAGCTGCTGAACAAGGGCATTCTGGTGCCCCGCAGCGAAGGGGGTTTTCTCTTTACTGCTGATCAGCTGTTCAACAGCCCGAGTCTGGCCGCGAGCCTGGTTGCCGGCAACAACCGAAGCGGTCTGGATGCCTGGCAAAACAGCGCGGGGTATACCCTGAAACAGTCCGGTTTTGGCAAGAAGTGACGCATATCGGAGGGGATTGAGGCGCACCTGTTGTGACATCTCCCCCCAAAAAGAGCGCCCCCTGTCGCAAGAGAGGGGGCGCTCTTTTTTATATCCAGCAGAGGGATCAGTGTGCCTTGTGGCCGGTGAGCAGCCAGTAGCTGAGAGCTGAACCGACCCCGCAGCAGGCGATGGCGATGGCCATCGGCAGCGGCGAGTGGGGCGGATTGAGGTTGACCAGAATGCCGACCAGGGCGCCGATACCAAAGCGCAGGGTGCCCGCCAGTGCCGAGGCGGTGCCCGCAGATTGCGGGAAGTGGCCCATCAGGCCGGTCATGGCATTGGCACCCACCAGACTGATATGGCCGACAAACAGCACCACCGGAATGACGATGCCCCACAGGCCGCCGGTCTGGCTCCAGGCGTTGTAGACCAGCAGGGCGCCCGCGCAGGGCAGCACCAGCAGGCCGTATTGCAGCATTCGCTCGGCGCCCACCCCTTTCACCAGTCGGCTGTTGACGAAGGTCACCACCATCATCAGCAGGATATTGAGGCCAAACAGCCAGCCGTAATGCTCGGTCGGCACCTTGAAATACTCGATATAGACGTAGGGTGAGCCGCTTAAGAAGGCGAACATGCCGGAGCTTGAGAGGGAACCGCACAGCACATAGCCCATGGCGCCGCGATGGGAGAGCACACCCCAGTAGTTCTTGAGGATCTGGCCGATCTTGAGCGGCTGACGGTGCTCGGGTTTCAGGGTCTCCTCGATTTTCCACTGCATCACCAGACAGATCAGCAGGCTGATCCCCACCAGCAGCCAGAAGATGACCCGCCAGCTGGCATGGGCACTGATGTACCCCCCCACCACGGGTGCCACCAGCGGAGCCAGCGTCATCACCAGAATGACGAATGACATGGCGCGGGAAAAGGCATCCTTCTCGAACAGATCGCGCAGCAGGGCATTGACCACGACCGACCCCGCGGCGCCGCCCGCCGCCTGCAGCATCCGATAGGCCAGCAATTCGGGCAGGGAGTCCGCCATGGCACAACCGACCGAGGCGATGGCAAACATCACCAGCCCCGCCAGGATCACCGGCTTGCGGCCATAGCTGTCGGCGAGCGGGCCGTAAAAGAGCTGGCCAATGGCAAAGCCGCCCAGAAAGGCGCTGATAGTGAGCTGGGCACCGTCGATGCTGGTTGCCAGATCCCGGGCAATGGCCGGAATAGCCGGCAGATACATATCTACCGCGAGCGGGGTCAGGCCCGCCAGCGCACCCAGCAGGATAAAGAGAAAACGGGGGGAGAGGGCGGAGGCCCGGGTCGGAGCGGTTTGGGGCATAGGGTATCCAGTTGTGGGATGGATGAAAAAAAGGGCGAAAAGGCAGTCTATCAGTTTTGTGCCAGCGGGGGATCCGGTATGGCGAGCCAGAGGCCCGGTTCGGCGTGAAATCGGGGGGCAAACCAGATCTGTCTGCTGCCAGCCCGCATTTCAGTAGGTTCAATGGCCCGGCGGCTCAAACGGCAGGCCCCTTGAGAGAGCGCCAGCGCCGCATCCCCCTTGTACCAGCCATCGGTCACCGGTAGTGCCGTGGTCTCCCGCAGCAATCTTACCCCCCACTGGGTCACCAGTGCCGGGCACGCTGTTTCTGCCAGCCTTGCCGCCTGCACCATGGCGGGCGGACGGGGCAGGGTAAAGGTCGCGCCGAGCAGCAGCAATCCGGCGACCGCGACCACCCACTCGCCACGACGTGGCAGCCAGCCTGCCAGCAGCACAATACCGAGCAGGGTGATGGGGGCCAGATGGCGGGGATTGTCGGGATTCTGGCCAAACAGGGTCCAGAGCAGCAGGGCGAGCCAGTAGAGCGTCCAGAGCGGGGGGAGGGTTGCAGCTTGGCCTTTTGAGCGTTGCCAAAGTGGTAGCACCAGCAAAGTCCCCATCAACAGGGGCCAGAGCGGGGTGAGTTGATCGTTGAAGGTGTTAGCCCAGCTGAGTAGCCGATCGCCATGGGCTGCTGCCGTGTTGCCCCACAGGGTAAAGTGGCCGTCGGTAAAGCGGCGCCCCTCGCTGAAATAGGCCCAGCCATCGGCCTGCCAGACAAAGAGCAGGCTGATAAGCCCAACCAGCGCGATGGGAAGCACGAACCTGACGCGGTTGCCCTGCTGCGCCAGCACGAGCCACAGGGGCAGCAGCACCAGCACGAAGTAGGAGGGGCGCAGGGCCAGCATAAGGCCCAGTAACAGACCCGCCTGCGCTAGCTTGCGCTGCTGCAAAGCCAAGAGCGCGCCCAGCCAGGCTGCGAGTGCCGGCCCGTCCGAGAGGCCGGAGAGCGCCAGGGTCGGGGTGAGCGGCAGGGCCAGCACCAGCAGCCAGACTGGCGCAAGCAGGCTTGGCCGTTGCCACAATCTCACCGCCAGCAAAGCGGCGAGCGGCGCCAGCAAACTGCTACCGAGCAGACTTGCCCACTGCACTGCGCGGGCTGGATCGTCTACCGCCAGATTGATCAGCCGCGCCAGCCAGATAAAGGCGGGGTAACCCGGAAAGTGGGGTGAGAACTCCAGCACGCTAAAGCGCGTCACCCCATGGGCGAAATTGAGGGCATCGTCGGAATCGAGGGCCACCGGAAAGGCCAGCAGCCAGCAAAGCCAGGCCAGTTGCAGCAGGATCAGCAAGTAGGGTCGATTAGCGAAGCGTAATCGGACGTGGTGACGCCCCCCTTCTCCCCGTGCGGGAGAAGGGTTGGGGATGAGGGGGGCCGTCGTCATCGATGAGAGGCCATCAAAGCGGCGCCAGCACGGCCATCAGCGCTTTTTCTGCATCGCTAAAGGCGGCGGCGTCGGCGGGCTTGGCGCCCACCCCGAATACCCCCGGGTTACCGATGGCATCGAGCACCTTGGCCAGCGCCTGCTCGGCCGCCTTGCGATCTCCTTCACTGAGGGAGGGGAGGATCAAGTCGAGGAAGCGCTTGCTCTTGACCACCAGCACCTTGGCGGTCTGGTAGTCGCCAAGATTCTGGCTGGCCCCTTCGAGGCGGCGCTCGATCTCCGCCTTGTAGGCGCGATTGAGCAGGGCGGCGGTTGCTGCGGCGTCTTTGGCCCTGATGGCGGCGGCCAGTGGCGCTTGCAGCTCCACCTTGTGGTGCTGTTCCAGATAGGTCAGCTCCTCGGCAATTTCGCTCAAGGTGGCGCTGGCATCCTTGCCGTCAGTGGCGGCGCCCAGCAGCGCTTCGCGTGCATCGATCAGTGGCTCCTTGCCGGCGGCGGCGTAGGAGTAAGCCTGCGCCTGCCCGCTCAGGGCCAGCAGCAGGGTGAGGGCGAGTAAACCCGGGCGGATGGTCATCTTGTTCTCCTTACTTAATGCCAAGAGGTTGGCACTCAGGCCACGCTTTGGGTTTCAATCACGGTATTTTCGTTGCGATGGTTAAAGATGGCGTGACGTCTGTCCACCCCGTCGATCACCATGTCGGCAGCCATCATCCCCATCTCCATGGCGGTGTCGGTGAAGATGTAGCGGAATGTCCCCTGACGGCCGGTCATGATGAGGTTGGTAATGGGCATCAGCGCCTTGATGGCTTCGTTGCGGCGCGCCTGATAGCCGAGATCCATCAGCGGATAGGCGTATTCACTGCGGGCCTCGAAGGTTTCATCGCCAAGTTTCTGGGTATCGACGCCGAGGCTCGCCAGATCAGCGGTAACCCGACCGCGCAGATCAGAGAGCGGAGCCTGCCAGGTGGCATCCCCCGGATTGCAGGGGATCTCCAGCATCACCGAGGTCTGGCCCTGGGGCGCCATAAAGGGACTGCGGCGGCGCGGCTCCTGCAGGCGGGTGGCCAGAATATGGGGGTCGGAGAGGTACTGCCAGGTGTTGTCCGACAGGTTCTCCTGTTTGAGCGGCATATTGACGAAGCGAAGCGACCGGTAGTGCAGATCGCACGACAAGCCCAGATGCTGGCAGGTGAGCGGCAGCGGCAGGGTGGAGATCACCTGATCAAAGCACTCGCTCTGCTCAACGTCATCTTGTTTCCAATAAACCCGTTCGATGTGGCCATCGGCCTGCTCAAGGCGGGTGATGGTGGCACCGGTTTTCAGCTCAACGCCCTCTGCCACAAGTCGCTCACCCAGGGTGGTGAAGATCTGGCCGAAGCCATATTTGGGGTAGCGGTATTTGCGGGCATAGGTGCGCACCGAGATACTGCCGTTTCGCCTTGGCAACAGGCGGCGCGCCACGTCTTTGAGATCGATCAGGCTGATGCGCTGGCCGGCCCAGTCGGCGGAGAGCTTGTCCGGGTTGATGCCCCACAGTTTGCCGGTGTAGCCCTCGAAGAACTGGCGGTAGAGGGTGCGACCAAAGTGGCTCTGGATCCACTCGGCAAAGCTTGCCTTGGCAAAATCGGTGGGCTTCTTGGCAAAAGGCAACAGCAGCAAGTCTTTCACCGCACCGGCCATCAGGGCCAGCGGCGCTGTTTTTAGCAGGTTGGGCAGGTTCAAGGGGTAGTCATAGGTGCGCCCGCCAAAGCGGATGACGCTCTTGCGCTCGGCGTGGAGCAGATCGTCCCCCATCAGCTCGTCGATAAAGGCGAGCAGCTCGGGGTTTTTGGTGATAAAGCGGTGGCCGCCGTAGTCAAAGCGATACTCCCCATCGCGCCCCTTGAAAGTCTGGGTGGCGCACATGCCGCCGACCACCGGCTCCTGCTCGAACAGGGTGACTGCAAAACCGGCGCGGCGCAGGCGCCAGGCGGCCATCAAACCGGCGGGGCCGGCGCCCAGCACGGCAATGTGTTTCTTGTTGTTATCGCTCATGACCTATTCCGAAACTGCTTGATAGATAAGGGAACCGCACCAAAGCGCAGCCCCCGAATAGTGTTATTAACCCGTGGCCTTGTTGCCACAGGGCGTGCGGGCTCAGCCCTTGCCAGTAGCGGTACTCACCTGCGGGCGGTAGCTGCGTTGCCAGAGGGTAACGAAGATCGCCAGATAGAGGGCCCAGGTCAGCAGCTGCAAGCCAGCGGGTGAGGCATTGTAGCCAAACAGGGCGCGCAAGAAGGTACCAAATACCCCCTGATCGTCGAGAATGTGGCTGATGTCGAACACCGGCGTGGTCCAGAAGGTGATGATGTCTGCCGCCTGCAACATGTTGACGGCGGACGAGAGCAAGCCTGCGGCGATGATGATGATAAGCAGGCCGGTCCAGCGGAAGAAGGGGGCCAGCGCCACCTTGCGGGTGGAGCGCAGCAGCCCCCACACCAGCGCGATGGAGACCAGCAGCCCAGCCAGCGCGCCCATCAGGCCGGATTGCAGATCTACCCCTTGCCCCGAATAGAGCAGGGCGGAGAAGAAGAGCACGGTTTCAAACCCCTCGCGCATCACCGCCAGGAAGGCGAGCAGCACCAGACCAAACAGGTTGCCGCCATCGATGGCCGCATCGATGCGCGCCGTCATGGCCCCCACCTGGGATTTGGCCTGTTTTTGCATCCAGATCGCCATATAGGTGAGCACCAGAGTGGCGAAGATGAGGATCCCCGCCATTAAGAGGTGGTTGTAGCGCTCGCTCTCGAACTGGCTCACCACCACCTGGAACAGGAAGGCAACGACAAGGGAGGCGATAAGGCCAAGCCCCACCCCCAGATAGATGAACTTGTTGTAGCGGCTCGCCCCCAGCTTGGCGAGGTAGGAGAGGCAGATGCCGACCAGCAGGAAGGCTTCCAGCCCCTCGCGCAGGGTAATCAGAAAACTTGCAAACATCAGGATTGAGGCTCCGTAGCGGGCGTGACGGGGAGAGGCTGCAAGGTAAGTTGCAACCGATTTAGCTGCACTATGGGTGGCTCCGGCAAGCTTGGCTCGGCGGCGCGCACCGCATCATTGACCCACTTGGGGTAGGTGCGGAAATTGAGTTTGATATCGGCCTTGACGGGCCCTTGGGCTTTTGCGGGCAGCGGCCAGACTTCATCCCGCCAGCCATCGGCCGGAATGCGGGTATCTTCCAGCAATTTGGCGTAGCGCCAGAACTTGAGCCCCACCGGCTTGCCCTCGGCATCACCGAACACTTTTCTGAACAGTCGCGCATCCTCAGGGACGGCGCCATCCACCGGCTGGCCGCTGGCAAGCACCACCTTGCCACTGGCGTCGGTGACGGTCAGCTCCAGCCAGAGTTCACGAAAATCGGCCACTCCGGTAGGCAGGGCATGGCCCGCGCCGGTATTGGCGACCCGCACCACCAGCTGCTGACTATCGGCAGCCTGTTCGATACGGGCGGAGAGGGTAGCGCTGGAGCGCAAGAGCGCCAGACTCTCTTGTTCAAGGTCGGGATTGCGCAGCCCCACCAGCTGGTGCTGGGCGCCGGTAAAGTTGTGGCGATAGAGCCGGGCTTTCATGGTGCCGTTTTCGGTGGACTGGCCCGCCACCGGCGCGCCGCCATTGCCCGGCTCCGGGTTCATGTGGCAGTCGATGCAGGTGCGCCGTTTGGCGGGATCCTCGGCCTTGGCGAAGCTGGATTTTTCCCACTCCTCCCAGGTGTTGACGATATTGGCGCCGGTGCCCGGGGCAAACTCGTTGTGGCACGATTTGCACAGGGCCGCATCGCGGTAGAAATCCTTCTGATAGGAGGCTTTGTGGGCCGCCGGACGGGCGTTGATCTGCCGCTCGGCCAGCCAGTGCTGGAGGCTGCCACCCGCGGCATCCTCGAACACATAGCTCTCACGGTCTTTCAAATTCACGGTAAAGGCGCTGTTGCCGCCCGCATCTTCCACCTTGGTGATGCGATGACAGAGCACGCAGCCGGTCCCTTCCTCAACCACAGGTTCGCCCGCCTTGTGGGCGGCAATCAGCGAGGCGCCACCCTGCTCGAACATATGGGAGCCCTTGGGCAGATCCAGCTGGCCGTTCATTACCTGCTGGGGCATGTGGCAGCCCTGACACCACTGAGCGAACGCTTCCCCTTCGGTTTCGCGGGCCAATGCCTGCACCACCTTGTAGTAGGGGTGGGAGTTGCCCATCAGCCGGTGGTTGCTCTCGCTCCAATCCTTGAAGGCCTGTTGGTGGCAGTTCTGGCAGGAGGCGGAGTTGAGCCACGCCTTCGGATGAGTGGTTGGCGCCTTGGCGGGATCCGTGCGCGGAGCATCGAGTCGCAGCCAGTTGGCGAGATAGGGGAGGTTGTCATCGGCGGTGACGAAGGCGTGCAAGTCCTCCATCATCGCTTTCACTTCCGGTTGGGGCCTCGCGGGGTCAACCGCCTCGGCCCCATCGCGGGTGTCATGGCCCATGCCGCCTTGGGTCTGCTGGGTCATGCGCAGGTATTCGCCGATAAAGTCCCCGGCCACCATATTGGCAAGGTTGGCGTGGCCGTTGATGGCGTTGTCGCTGCTCTTCTGGCGATGGGCCGCCATCAGATAGCGGTTGGTGAAGTTGAACCCGTCCAGATGGCAGGAGTTGCAGCTCATCCAGTTGTCCCCCGCCATGGGGAAGCGGCTATTAGCCGCAGTGTTGCCCAAGTTGAACAGCCGCTCGCCGCGCTTGAGTGGTTCGGGGCGGGGATCCATCTCCACCAGCTTGGCGAAGTGGGGCGCATCAACCGTGACCCGGGCAAACGGGCCGCTGCCGCCGCTATTGAGGCGGGTGAGATCCTGCCCCATGGCGTTGTGCACCAAAATATGGTCACCGTCGATCAGCAGATCCCGCGGATTCTGGCCCGGCAGGTGACGCAATAGCTGGGTCGCCTTGGCGCCCCCCTGAAACTTCTTGCGGCGGTGGCGGTTGTTGTTGGACTTGCCGCTGCGGGAGAGGTCAAACACCAGCAGATCTTCCGAGCCTGCCAGGGTCAGATAGACCCGCTTGCCATCGGCGGCAAAGCGCGCCGCGAACGGGTTAGAGACGATCTGGCTGCGGTTGTCGACGCTTGGCAGGTTGATCTGCAAAAAGAGCTGTTTTCTTTCATCGACCCGCTCTTTCTCCTCATCGAGATCGATGATGGAGACGGCCGGAAAGACGGTGCTTTGGAACTGGAAGGGGTGGCTGAAGCTCCACAGTACATGGGGCAACCAGGCCTCGTTGCCATCGGGGGAGAGGGCGATGCCGTCGAGCAGGCGCGGCAAGCCCTGTGAGTCGCTTGGCGTATCGCTATGGGTCTCGGTCAGGGTAATGAGCTTGGGCTTGGGAAGCGAAGATCCCTTGGCGCCGTGGCCAAGCTTGGCGAGATCATAGATGGCGAGCTGGCCTGTCATGGCGTGGGTGAGCAGCAGGCGATCGTCGTCGGTCAGGGCTAGTCCACGGGGAGTCTCGGCGGTTTCTGCATCCAGCTGGAGGTTGCCGGCGCTGTCGTAGGCTTGCAGGCGAGCGGATTCGAACAGCGTGACCCAGAACCACTGCCGCTTGGCATCGAAGATGACCCCATAGGGGCGATGACCGGTGGGGATCGCCTTTTCCAGATCGAGATCATCATCCAGCAGCAGCAGGCGATCGCCGCTGTAGTCGGTGACCAGCAGGGTACCGTCATCGGCGCGGGCCAGCTGGCGCAGATCGCCCCCCAGCTGCACCTCTTTCAGCCGCTTGCCGCTATCGCGCTCCAGCAGGGTGACGGAACCTGCGCTCAGGTTGGCGGTGACGAGGCGCGGGCTTTGCCCCTCCTCATAGGCAAGCATCCCGGCACCCATCTGCTGGGCAGTGGCAAAGGGGCTGGTCAGCAGCAGGAGGAGGGCCAGCAGGGGTGACAAATATGCAGAGAACGATGACTTCAACATGGGATCAGGAGCGCCATTTCAAGATGGTCCAGCGCCAGGCGTGGCGCAGCACCAGAGGAGTTAACGCCAACGCGCTCAACCAGTGGGCCCAGCTGGCGAGGTTGCCCATGGCATCGCCCGGAGTGCCGTGCAGCACCAGCAGCAGGCCGCTGGCCAGACAGATCAGCAGGAGGGCTTCAATAATCCGCCCCGTGGTGCGTAAAAAGGGTTTGTTGCTGCGGTTCAACAAGCTGCGATGGGAGAGCCAGAAGGCGCCAAATAGCAGCGGGAACAGGGTGAGCGAGAGCATCACATGGAAAAACAGATTCCAGCGAGCCAGCGACCAGAGCGGGGTCAGCGGCTCCCACAGCAGCAGACCGGAGAAGAACATCAGATAGAGGGTGCCCTCGGCGGCCTGATGGTGGTAGGCCAGCCACTGCCAGAATTGTCGGGGGGCGAGGGAAAGGGTTGTCATAACTGCTCCAACACCCGGGCAATCGGCCCGGGGGGAGCAAGTCTATAACGCAGTAAGAGTAATGAAAAGAGTTATCAATTGTATTGTTGATGAATATAAGCTGAATTTCGCCAGTGAAGATCCACCGCTATTTGTGTTCGGCCATGCGCTCGGTGATCGCATAAATCAGTGCCGCCATCGAGAAGGCGAGAAACACCACTACAGACCACTTCATCTCCACTTCGTTGGTGATGCCATCTTCGAGGAAGGCTTTGAGCACTTCCACCCCGGCAATGGTGACCAGCGAGTTGATGACGATGAGCTTGAGGGAGGCAAAGTTGATCTTGCTGAGCCAGTTGTTGCCAAGCGCCTCGCGCTGCTCCTGGGTCTGGATGAACTGCACGTAGCCGCACACCGCCACCAGGATCAGCATCTGGGCCACCAGCACAAAGTCCACCAGCGTCAGCACGCCGGTGATGAGATCCATGTAGGGGATCTCGATGATATTGACGCAGAGCGCATAGAGCTGCATGAAGAACTTGACCATCAGCAGGGCGACGCAGAGCAGGATGCAGACGTAGAAGGGGTACATCATCATCTTGCTGCCATTGAGCATGAGATTGAACTGGCGCATAAAAACTCCAAGGTAAGGAAACAGGGGGATTATGACGTGAACTGCATCCGAAGACAGCGCTCTGTGTTGATGACGGCTGCTTTTATGCTTGATTCGAGAATGACAGGGCGGTGTTGAGGGTAGAGCAGCTGTCATGCTCTTTATAGGGGTGTAGAGAGTGTTTCCGAGTTCCGCGCATACAGCCAGGAACAAAGCGTCTCTGCTGATAATTAATGCTAAAGCCTGCAAGAGAGATACGAAAAAGCCCAGCCAAAAGGCTGGGCTTTAGAATGTGGCTCCCTCGACAGGACTTGAACCTGTGACATACGGATTAACAGTCCGCCGTTCTACCGACTGAACTACGAGGGAATTGGCTCCTCCTACTGGACTTGAACCAGTGACATACGGATTAACAGTCCGCCGTTCTACCGACTGAACTAAGGAGGAATTGCCTGTCTCGTTGAGACGGGGCGAATATTAATGACCAGAAAGACGGGTGTCAACCCGCGAACCGGACGAAAAACAGATTTTCAGACCGTTTGCCCAAAAGTTGCGCTTTGCGGTTTATTTTCAGCACAATCAGTCCCTTGCCCATAACCGTTGATGCCATTCATCGACATGCTGCCTTGGGCTCTGTGGCAATCGTGTGGCGAACATGTCGGCAACGTGCAAGGGGGCGAAAAGCCATTGTGGTAGCAAACGTGGCGCCAAAAAGGGTGGTCGAATCGATAAAGTTCGGGGATTTGGCTGGAAATGAGTCAAATGATGCCGGATTGTGGTATTCATTGATCCTGCCCATCGAAATAGTGGCGCTGCTGGAGTAAGGTTACGCAGGATACCATCGCCGCGTCGACAGCTCTGCCGGCCCTTGATGATGATCGGGCGCCGGATCCCTCCGGCCTTTATCTCCCTCTTCTTGGTATTACGTATACATGCACAAGCAAGCCTCTTTAAATAGCGTGAAGCTCGCCATAGCCTTGCGCCAATCCTGTATTGATGAGCCCTATAGCATGGCCCGTTTTGGCCGTGACCTGATCGCCGGTGTGACGGTGGGCATCATCGCCATTCCACTGGCAATGGCGCTCGCCATTGCCAGTGGTGTTCCTCCGCAGCATGGCCTCTATACCGCCATCATCGCCGGTATCGTGATTGCAGTGACCGGCGGTTCCCGCTACTCCATTTCGGGCCCGACCGCTGCCTTCGTGGTGATCCTCTACCCGGTTGCCCAGCAGTTCGGGGTAGGTGGCCTGTTGATGGCGACGCTCATCTCCGGCCTCTTTCTGGTGGCGATGGGTCTGGCCCGCCTCGGTCGCCTTATTGAATACATCCCCCCCTCAGTAACGCTGGGTTTTACCGGTGGTATCGCTATTGTGATCGCCACCTTGCAGATCAAGGATTTCTTCGGTCTGAGCGTTCCTCATATGCCGGAAACCTATCTGGGCAAGGTCGAAGCACTGGCCAGCGCCATGCCCAGCTGGCAGTGGGGAGATACCCTGGTGGGGGTTGCAACGCTGGCCGTGCTGCTGCTGTGGCCTCGGCTCCGGCTGCCGGTTCCGGGCCATCTGCCTGCCGTGTTGGTGGGGGTTGGTCTGGGCTTTGGCCTGCATCAGTTTGGGGTTGATGTTGCCACCATCGGCAGCAAATTCAGCTACACACTGGCAGATGGCACGCAAGGGATGGGGATACCTCCGATTGCGCCGACCCTGGTGATGCCATGGGCACTGCCCGGGCCGGATGGGGCCCCGGTGACCTGGGATCTGGCTGCCATCGAACGTCTGTTGCCCGCCGCTTTCTCCATGGCGATGCTGGGAGCCATCGAGTCGCTGCTCTGCGCCGTGGTGCTGGACGGCATGACCGGCCGCAAGCACAGCTCCAATGCTGAACTGCTGGGGCAGGGGCTTGGCAACATTTTTGCTCCCTTCTTTGGCGGCATCACCGCGACTGCAGCCATCGCCCGCTCGGCAGCCAACGTGCGTGCCGGAGCGACCTCACCCCTCTCTGGCGTGATCCATGCGCTGGTGGTACTCGCTGCCATTCTGGTGCTGGCACCCTGGCTCTCCTGGCTGCCACTGTCGGCCATGGCTGCGCTGCTGCTCATCGTCGCCTGGAACATGAGTGAGGCGCATAAGGTGGTTGAACTGATCCGTCGTGCTCCCAAGGCTGATGTGCTGGTGTTGCTGGTCTGTCTGTCGCTGACCGTCATCTTCGACATGGTCATCGCCATCACCTTCGGGGTTATCCTCGCCTCCCTGCTCTTTATGCGCGAGATCGCCAAGATGACCAGGCTGCACAATCTGGCCGAGCACAAACGCTATGCTCACGAAGTGCCGGCCGATGCGCTGGTTTACAAGATCAATGGGCCGCTCTTCTTTGCTGCTGCGGAGCGGGTGTTTGCCGAACTGGCCGCCGAGGTGAAAGGGCACCGCATGCTGGTACTGCAAATGGAGGCTGTCTCGATTCTGGATGCCGGTGGGCTCTCCGCTTTCTTGCAGTTTGGCAAGCAGATGGCCGCGGCCGGTATCGAACTGCGCGTCGCCGAGTTGCAGTTCCAGCCGCTCAAGACGCTGGCGCGCGCCAAGGTTCGCCCGCAACCCGGCAAGCTGGAGTTTTATGGCTCGCTGGAAGAGGCGCTCAAAGGAGAACATTTGCACGAAGCGGCGGTAAATTGAATAAAAGGGATACGAAACGGCATGTTTTTGGTCAGTTGGTTCGTATATTGAGCAAACGAACGCAAAAAGTAAAAAATTGCATTGACCACATGCCCTCGTATCCCGTACATTACGCCCCGTTCCAGCGCAACGGCGCAGCGAACACCGTGTTGGCTGAACACGTTAAACAACAGACCAAAATTTGGTGAGGTGTCCGAGTGGCTGAAGGAGCACGCCTGGAAAGTGTGTATACGGCAACGTATCGAGGGTTCGAATCCCTCCCTCACCGCCAAATTGCAAAGCCCTGACGGAAACGTCAGGGCTTTTTGCTTTTCACTGCGTCTGTGATTGGTTTTTACAGTTCTGCTTTGCTTCTTTTTCATGCCTATTCAGTTGTGTGCCGTGTTGGTCATTTCTATCCGCTCAGATCATATGGACTGGTATAAGAGGCTCCCGTCATCTTTTTCTGCACTTCCCTGTTTATTTTTCTTCCCGCCGACAAAATCTCATATATCTAAACCCTGATAGGGGCGGGCAGTACAGTGGCTCGCTGCGAGTCGTTAGCCTGAGACCGTAGTTGAAATAGCCATAAGGCCCAGACTGATGGACATCACATCAAGGGATGGCGGATATGCGCTATATCTAGCGCAACCTGGTAGATATAAGTTCTGCTGTGGGCAAAATGTTGCCTTGCGTGCAGTTTTAAATCTCTTCCATGCAAGTTTGTGTGGTGTGATCTGTTGTCTGAGCAACTAGTTGCGTTGGTGAGGAGGCGTGTGACGAGTGGGTGCTTGTAACATATTGTTTTTTATGTAAAAAATAAATGGCATGGTCGCTGCTAATAGTCTGG
>NZ_LFCS01000032.1:0-758 GCF_001887375.1 Aeromonas sp. SCS5 | reverse complement strand
GGTGTTGTAGCTAAAGTTATCGCTTAATCGATACTTTAAATGCACACATGAAAGGGGTGGCTTCGGCCGCCCCTTTTGTTTTTGGGCTTTATCTGCCCTGTGAGATACTGGGCAAAACCATTGATTGAGGTAGTTTCCGTGAGCAAACCCGCCATTTTTCTGGATCGTGACGGTGTCATCAATGAAGACACTGGCTATGTCAGCCAGGTCGATGACTTCCATTTTCTGCCCGGAGTCATAGACGCCCTGCAGCTCCTCAAAAAGAAAGGCTATCTGCTGGTTGTAGTGACCAACCAGTCAGGGATTGCCCGCGGTTATTTCACCGAAGATGATTTCATGAACCTGACCGAGTGGATGGATTGGTCGCTGGCCGATCGCGATGTGGACCTCGATGGTATCTACTTCTGCCCACACCATCCGGATCACGGTGCTCCCTGTGACTGCCGCAAGCCGGAACCGGGAATGTTGTTGCTCGCCAAGCAGGAACTGAACATCGACATGAGCCGTTCCTATATGGTGGGTGACAAGTCTTCCGATCTGAAAGCAGCGATCAATGCCGGGGTCGGTCACAAGATCATGGTCAGAACCGGTAAGCCGGTCACCGAAGCGGGTAGCGCGCTGGCCGATGCTATCTATGACAACCTGCACGATTTTGCCATCGCGGTGCCTGCAGCAAGCTGATTTCGCCGGTTAAATATGCTGATTGGTGGCTTTGTGAGCGAACGAACAGCGAAAGCCATCTTTTTGCAATTATCCGC
>NZ_LFCS01000031.1:0-998 GCF_001887375.1 Aeromonas sp. SCS5 | reverse complement strand
CTCGCCACCACGAAGGTGCTCTCGGGCAGCGCCCCCACCTTGACGGTAAATTGCAATCCGGTTTGATTAGCCATGGCTCTCCCCTCTTGTCACGGCCACGCGATGTCTGCGCCCCTCTTCAAGACCCCAACCGCCAAACCACGCTACCGCCCTCTCCGGTGCCACAACGGGCAACCAAGATAGCGGCGAACACGGGTTACGGGCGGATTGGGTCTGCATCACAGGACACCCTTTAGTGCTTTGCCATCCCCCCGCATCAATCGAATGCGCAGCAGAGGGATGGCAAAACAGAAAAGCTCCGGCTACCTGAGCGGGCCGGAGAAATACGGGCTAAGAGGGCCGGTTTGGCAACCGGCCCATAAGACACATAACTACTTGCAAGGAATACCAAAGTAACAAAACGAGGATTAGGCCTCGATGGGCGCACGCCAGTCGTCCGCACCGGAAGTACCGGCAACGGTGTGTTCCCAGTCAATCTTGCGGTAAGCCATGGAGACCTGGATAAGCTGGGTGAAGTCAGACTTCGCCGGGTCCTGGCAGTGCGGCATCTGGCAGTCGATGTCAACGATGGTGGCATCGGTCAGCACGGTGGAGAAGAAGTGTTCCTGTTTGCCTTCAACGGAGGTGCGGTACCACTTCAGGGTCACTTTCGGCAGCATCTCACCGGAAGCCAGCGCGTTGTACATCAGCGGCACGGCTTTGTTCAGGGCCACGGTGAACTTGAACGGCTTGTGGACACGCTGACCAGCCGGCTGACCGGATTGCGGGTCGGTCGGGACAGTCACAACGTGCTGGAACTCTTGAACCAGCATCTCGTCTTCGTGACCTTGTACGAAGATGTTGCCGACGGAATCGGAGGTGAAGGCACCGGCGGTGATATTGCCCTGGGTTTTACCTTCGATGCTGATATAACATGGAGTTGGCATGTGTATGCTCCTAAATAGATTGGTTAAATGAGATAGCACTCGACCAGACTATTAGCAGCGACCATGCCATTT
>NZ_LFCS01000030.1:0-1040 GCF_001887375.1 Aeromonas sp. SCS5 | reverse complement strand
ACGTTGGATTCCGAACACCCCTCGATTGCCTCATCCTCTTTAACGGCAGTAAAGATGCAACCTTTAGAAAAATAATGTGCACAACGGCAGATAATCTGACGCATCTGATTTCAAACGTTAAGAATGAAACATCGTCTAAAGTGAGTAGCCAAAACTTTGACGCCAGTGCGCTTGTAGCCCTCATTTCTGCGAAATGAAGTGCGCTTGGGCAAAAGAGGGGGGCTGAAAATGTGTCCTGATTCGGAATGCATAGAAGATAAAAAAACAAAAAAGCGGCCTAAAGAGGCCGCTTTCTCATACTTGATGAAGCTCTGGCATTGTTATCCCAACAGTGACAATGCAGATTGCGGGCGCTGGTTGGCCTGAGCCAAGACGCTGGACGCAGCCTGCTGCAGGATGTTCTGCTTGGTCATGTTGGCAGTCTCGGTTGCAAAGTCCGCATCACGGATACGAGAGCGGGCTGCACTGACGTTTTCCGAGATGTTGGCCTGGTTGCGAATAGTGGAATCCAGACGGTTTTGCACCGCACCAAGCTCGGCTCGCTTGCTATCTACTACAGCTAGCATTGCATCGGTTGCGGCAAGCACGTTTTGAGCATTACTCTGGCTACTGATGCTGATCCCCCCAGCACTGCCGCCAACAAAGATCGCTGACAGCAACACCGTTGCACCTGTAGCAGTAGTGATAGAGGTGTTAGCTGCAGCTGAGATTCCCGAAATGCTAAAGCCATCAGCTTGGGTCAGGCTGAACCCGATAGTCTGGTTAGCATCGGCACCAACCTGAAAACTGCCAGCAAAAGAACCATTCAGCAGTTTGGTACCAGCAAAGCTGGTATCTGTGGAGATACGGTTAATCTCCGAACCAAGTTGATCTACTTCTTTTTGCAGCGCTTCGCGATCTTTGGCTGAGTTGGAACCGTTGGCGGATTGTTGAGCCAAGGTACGCATGCGCTGGAGCATACCGGTCACTTCGTCCATAGCGCCTTCTGCCGTTTGTGACAGAGAGATACCATCGTTGGCGTTACGGTTACCCTGATCCAG
>NZ_LFCS01000028.1:0-1139 GCF_001887375.1 Aeromonas sp. SCS5 | reverse complement strand
GATTAAGCGATAACTTTAGCTACAACACCAGCACCTACGGTACGGCCACCTTCACGGATAGCGAAACGCAGGCCGTCGTCCATCGCGATCGGTGCAATCAGGGTAACAACCATCTTGATGTTGTCGCCCGGCATTACCATCTCTACGCCTTCCGGCAGTTCGATGGTACCGGTCACGTCGGTAGTACGGAAGTAGAACTGCGGACGGTAGCCTTTGAAGAACGGGGTATGACGACCACCTTCTTCTTTGGACAGTACGTACACTTCAGATTCAAACTTGGTGTGCGGCTTGATGGTGCCCGGCTTGGCCAGTACCTGACCACGCTCTACGTCTTCACGCTTCACGCCACGCAGCAGTGCACCGATGTTCTCGCCTGCACGACCTTCGTCCAGCAGTTTGCGGAACATTTCAACGCCGGTACAGGTGGTCTTGGTGGTATCTTTGATACCAACGATTTCCACTTCTTCACCAACTTTAACGATACCGCGCTCTACACGACCGGTTACTACAGTACCACGGCCAGCGATAGAGAATACGTCTTCGATAGGCATCAGGAACGGCAGGTCGATTGCACGCTCCGGCTCCGGAATGTAGCTGTCCAGGTGGCCAGCCAGTTCCAGGATCTTCTCTTCCCACTGAGCTTCGCCTTCCAGCGCTTTCAGTGCGGAACCACGGACTACCGGCAGGTCATCACCCGGGAAGTCGTACTCGGACAGCAGTTCGCGAACTTCCATCTCGACCAGTTCCAGCAGCTCTTCGTCATCTACCATGTCGCACTTGTTCATGAACACGATGATGTACGGAACGCCTACCTGACGACCCAGCAGGATGTGCTCACGAGTCTGCGGCATCGGGCCGTCAGTCGCTGCTACTACCAGGATCGCGCCGTCCATCTGGGCAGCACCGGTGATCATGTTTTTAACGTAGTCGGCGTGACCCGGGCAGTCTACGTGTGCGTAGTGACGGGTAGCGGTGTCGTATTCTACGTGGGAGGTGTTGATGGTGATACCACGCTCACGCTCTTCCGGTGCCTTGTCGATCTGGTCGAAGGCGAAAGCTTTACCACCGAAGTGCTTGGCCAGCACGTTGGTGATAGCTGCAGTCAGGGTGGTTTTACCGTGGTCAACGTGGCCGATGGT